>JALSPE010000052.1 GCA_026986085.1 Campylobacteraceae bacterium
GGGAGGCTGTTGGGCAGAGGATGTATGTAATTCCTCTTAATAACTCTGATGTTGAAGATATGCAAAAAATTATAAGTAAACTTGTAGCACAAATGAATAATATGCCTATTCAAAATGCTGTAAAAGCAGCAGCTGCTAAAAAGGCTAAAATTACAAAAGCTATGGTTGTTGCAGATAAAGAGAGAAATGCTTTAATTGTTTTAGCAACACCAGAACAGTATAAAAATATTAAAGATGTTATAAGAAGAGTAGATGTTGCCAAGCCACAAGTGTATGTAAAGGCAAAAATTGTAGAGATAAATTTGGCAAAGGCTAGAAATGTAGGTGTTAAGTATGGATTTGAGGGTGGTAAAATTACTACAAAAGGTCTATTTAGTATGGCTGGTAACTTTGGTTCGCCTACACTTATGGTTAGCAGATCTCTTCTTGGTTTCTTGAGCAATACATCTAAAGATGAAAATGGAAATATAATTACAAAAAATCCATTTAGTTTTGGAGACTCGATAAAAGAGTTATTTGCATTAGGTATTAAAGTTGATTTATTGCAACAAAATGGGGCTGCACACACATTAAGTGAGCCATCAATTCTATGCTCAAACAATCAAGATGCAGAGATTTATGTAGGAGAGACTCGCTCTATTTTAGTTAGCTCATCTCAAGGTGATACAAAAGATGCTGTAGTTAGAAATAAATACTCAAGAGAGGATATTGGTATATCTCTAAAGGTAAAACCTAGAATCTCTAGTTCAAATAAGGTAGCATTAAAAGTAGAGGCAATTATAGAAGATGTTGTTCCAGGTTCTGGTAGTGCATCTGATAGACCAACAACAACCAAAAGAAAAGTTACAACAAGTGCAATTGTAAATCATGGACAGACTATAATATTGGGTGGATTGATGAAGAGCAGTGGTGGTAAGACTGTTAGTAAAATACCAATATTGGGTGATATACCAATATTGGGCTCACTATTTACCTCTACTGGATATAGTGAGAGTAAGATAAATGTTGTTGTATATTTAACTCCATATATTGTTAGAAATGGAAATGATTTAAGTAAACTTAGAGAGTTTTTGTCTGAATTGGATAATATACAGTCAAAATATAGCAGATATATAAGAGCAAAATTGGAGCAAAGAGCTGGAAATTATACCGATAGTAATACAGAGATATATACAGGAGATTTAAAAAACTTCAAAAGAGCTACAACTAGACCTAGAAGGGTTAGAAACCCATTAGATGTTTTACGAAGCACACCAAGGGATAACTAATGAAGTTACCATTAATAGAAGATGTAAACTTAGATCCACTTATTGAAGAGGGTATAGATTACAGTGCGGCTCTAAAGAATAATCTTCTTTTTGCTACTATTGGTAAAGAGAAAGTTGCTATTGTTGCAAAAGAGAAGCTCTCTGATGCGCTTAACCATAAGGCTCGTATTGGAAATAACTATAAAGTTTATATGTTAGATGATGAGAGTTTTGAGAGGCTAAAGCATAAATTTTCAGATATTCAAACAAGCAGTGAATTTGAAAAGATGCAATCGAATGCTTCAGAGGAGCTTATAGAAGCAGAAAGCGAACTTTTAGAGTTTATTCAAAATTCTCAAAATCTACTAAGCAGTGAAGAGTCTGCTCCTATTATTAAATTGGTTAATTCTCTTTTTTTTCAAGCGATTAAAAAGGGTGCGAGTGATATTCATATTGAGATTCATGAGAGAAAAGGTGAAGTTAGATTTAGGGTAGATGGGGCACTTAAAAAGCATTTAGATTTAGAAAAGAGTGTAGCAAATCTTGTAATTAACCGTATTAAAGTTATTTCAAATCTTGATATCTCAGAGAAGAGAATTCCTCAAGATGGTAGAACCCAAGTGGGAATATCTGGTAAAAGCCTTGATATCAGGGTTTCTGTATTGCCAACTTATCATGGCGAGAGAGTTGTTATGCGTATTTTGATGCAGAGTGAGAGTATTCCAACTCTTGAGGAGCTTGGATTTGAAGAGGATACTACAAAAGCATTTTATAAGTTACTAAACCATGCTCACGGTATGATTTTGGTAACTGGACCAACTGGTTCTGGTAAATCAACTACTTTGCACTCATTTTTACAACATATCGCATCTCCAGATAAGAATATTATTACAGTAGAGGACCCAGTTGAGTATAATGCAGATCATGTAAATCAAATTCAGGTAAATGATAAAGTCGGATTGACTTTTTCTGCTGGGCTTCGCTCTATATTAAGACAAGATCCAGATGTTGTAATGGTTGGGGAGATAAGGGATCAAGAGACTGCACAAATTGCTATACAAGCAGCTCTTACAGGACACTTATTGCTTTCGACTCTACACACAAATGATGCAACATCTTCACTAACTAGACTTATGGATATGGGGATAGAGGGCTTTTTGTTAAGTTCTACTCTTATTGGTGTTTTAGCACAAAGATTAACAAGAAAATTGTGTAATCACTGTAAAGCCCCTACAATACTTCCTCAGAGTGTAATGAGTGAGTTAAAGTTGGACCCAAATGCAACATACTATAAACCAGTTGGTTGTAAAAAGTGTGATTTTACAGGTTATAGCGGCAGACAGGCTGTTGGAGAGCTTTTTATTATGACTCAAGAGGTAAAAGAGTTAATGAAAAAGGGTTTAAATGACCATGAAATTAGAGTTGCTATGAAAGAGCAGGGGATGAGCACAATCTCAGACAAGCTAAAAGGCATGATGGCGCGAGGTGTAACAAGTTACGAAGAGGCTATTAGAGTCGGTGTTATGGATGAGTAGTAATGCATTTAAAAAGTAAAAATCGCTCTGCTTTTACACTTTTGGAGATACTTATCTCTGTGATGCTTCTATCTATTGTGTTAGTTGGTTTATACTCTGTTTTAGATACTCAAAGACGCTCTGTAACAAATATAAAAAAACATTTAGATAAGAGTGTCGGGCACGATAAAGCAATTATGGTTTTATATAACGATTTTTTACATAGTGATGGTAATATAACCATTAAAAAGGGGGAGAGGGATAGTGTATGTATAGAGGCTACAACAAACTCTCTTTATGGACTTGGTTTGGCAAAGGTGTGTTGGCTTGTTTTAAAAGATAGAGATACACTAGCTAGAGTAGAAGGCAATGGCTATAAATTGCCTATTGGGTTAGAGGATAGCGTTGAGGTAGATAAGATATTAGAGGGAACAAGAGTATTTGAGATAGCAAGAGATAAAGATAAGATATTTGCCTATATTCAACAGTTGAAAAAAGAGCCATACTCCTTTTTAATTCAGGGTATTAAAATTCCACCAAAGCCTAAAAAGAAGAAGGTTAAGAAGAAGCCAATTAAAAAGAGTAAACCAGTAATTAAAAAGGGAGATAGCAACAAAACCAAAGTTAGACCTCCTGCTGGAGTAAGAGGAGGACTCTTCTAATTTGATGATGAGAGTGGTTTAAAGATTTAAAAATAGTAGAGATTTTGCTTTTTGGGAAGTGAGACTTTTGTCGTATCTTTCTACACAAAATTAATAAAGAATATTTTACCATTTTGTAATAGTAAATTGGATATGAGACTTTAGTCTCATCTAAAAGTTTATTTACATTTACAAGATAAATATCTATATTAAGATTTAATTTTACTTAATTTTAGGTAAGCCTAAAGGCTTACATCCAATAATATTCCAATAAATTGTAATATGCAAATTGAAGATGTATAGAAAGCTATGACTTTTGTTTCACTAAAAGATAGTAAAGATTT
>JALSPE010000053.1 GCA_026986085.1 Campylobacteraceae bacterium
CTGCAAAGGCGAATAAAATAATAGGAAACTCCTTAAAAGACAATGAGGCATATCTAAGATATATTTGGATAAAAGGTTTAAATGATGGAAAAGGGGAGAGAATATATATCCCAACAGAAGCTGGTTTACCCATACTAGAAGCAGGTGGAGTTAAAAAATAGATATTTGCAGATAAAATTATTAATATTTTATAGTGCTAGTTAGTTATAGTTTTTAAAGTAAAATTGATTACTCTTTTTTCGGACCCTCGAATTTATTCGAGGCAATAGTCAAAATTAACTTTTTTATCTCAAATAGACGCGAATGAATTCGCGTGTCCGTATTGTTTGAAATCTGTTTATTACTTAGAGTGTGATTTTAACTTAAAGTTTATAACCAATTACAGAGTTACTAAAATTAACTTTTTTAAATGATATTTTTTTATACTTTCTAGCACCTTTTTTAGATGCAAATCTTTCTGGATGGTATCTTTTATACTTTATCCATTTAGCATCTTTAACTAGTGCTATAAATCCTTTTATCTCTTTTATTTTTTTTAACTTTTGATATCTGCTGTATTTAGTTGATTTAGCTACTCTTAATGCATCTAATTTTCCTTTTTTTAAGAGTTGGTTTAATTTTTTATAACTTAATTTTGAGTAGCGATTCATCAATTTTGCTCTCTGTTTATATGCTACTTTGTAGGTAGATTTATCAATCTTTAAAGCTTTTGTTTTTTTACTATTTTTAGCTAATTTAAAGTAACTTATAAAGCCTCTACCTCTTCTTGCTACTCTTCTTGGGGCTTTACCTTTTACTACAACTTTAGTTCCTACTCTAGCCCAGTTATATAGCTGTTTTGCAAAGCTTTTTTGTAACCTTATGCAACCGTGCGATGCTGGTTTGTTTGGTGTGTAACCAGAGTGAAGAGCTACCCCACTCCATGTAATTCTTAGCATATATGGCATCTTAGCTCCACCACTTGGCTTTGGCCACTCATTAGATATATGCATCTTCTCTTTTGCCAAAACAGTAAAAACACCTCTTGGTGACTCAAATTTTCTTTTGCCAGATGATATCCACCCCTTATATACCAACTGTTTGCCATTATAAGCATAAGCCTCTTGCTTTGTTAAATCTACAACTATCTTTTTAGCTCCAGCAGATGATACTACTGTTGCCATAATTAATATAAAAATTGCTCTTATTAAATTTTTCATAATATAAACTCCACCACTAAATGGCAAGATTATAGCAAAACATTAACTATGATACAATTTTTATTTCATTTTGTCATAAATTATTTTTCTTAAACTTTTATCTATATCTTTTAAACTCTTTAGAGTTGCAAAACAGCTTTGTAATCCACATATTTGATAATTTTTATAGTCTTGAGCCTCTTTATATATGTATGGATATCTAATTTTAAATTTTAAATTTAACAAACCACTCTTCTTGCCTTTAACAACATACAATCCCTCTTTAAACATCAATGCACTATTTAAAAAAGTTGCATAGTAGTGTGGTGTCTCTTTTAAGTAGATGGCATTACTTTTTAGTGTATTTTTTACTACATTTAAAAGTTTATACTCTCCTGCAATTGCAATATCTAGCAAAATATTCTCAACCATTAGGGCTGATGGACTTTTATAACCACTATCTTCAAGAGAAGATTTAACTCTCATTTTTCCTTTACTGTTTGCATACCAAGAGCCATTAGTGTAAAATAGCTTTACACTTTTTTTGACAACCTTATTAAAGAGTGTTAAATATCTGCTGTCAAGTGTTGTCTCATAAGCAGTAATAAGCATATTTGCAACAAAGCTATAATCTTCTAAAAGTCCATTTTGAGTAGGTTTATTAGGAAGTAGAGTTTGATGATATAGCTTGTCATTTTTGTAAAATAGTTTAAGTAGATTATTGGCTCTGTTAATTGCCATTTTTGTAAATTTTTTGTCAATATATCCAGCATCAAATAGAGCCTTAATATATAGTGCATTCCAAGCTGTATTTATTTTTTTATCAATAAAAGGATACTCCTTTGTCTCTCTTAAATTCAGTAACAATTTTCTCTCTTTTGAAAAGTTATTAATTTTACCATTAAGGGTTGGGTTAGAGTAATCACCACCCTCAAAGTTACCCATTTGCTCAATTCCGAAATATTTTAAAGCTGCTTTTGCTCTTTTTTTATCTATACCACTTTTAAGTAGATAATCTAGTGCCTTTTGATACTCATAAACAAAGTAGTATCCCTCTTGCTCTATGCCATCTTCATTTTTACTATCAGCGTTACTTGCACTATAGTATAATCCATTTTTATTAAATCTATTCTCTATATTGGAGATAGTCTCTTTTACAACTTTTGCAAATAGTGGCTTTTTAGTAATTTTGTAAGCTTTTGAATAGAGTGAAATTAACTCTGCATTTGTATATAGCATCTTTTCAAAGTGAGGAATTTCCCATTTTGCATCTACGCTATATCTAAAAAATCCACCCTCTATTTGGTCATATATTCCACCTTTTGCCATAGCTTCTAATATAGCTGTAGCCATATTTAAAGCCTCTTTATTGCCAGTTAGCTCATAGATATTTAAAAGCGCATCTATTGAGCTAGGCTGAGGGAATTTAGGTGCATGACTAAAGCCTTTATATTTTTTATCGTATATAGATTTAAAGCCTACTAATGCTCTTTTTGCTAAATTATGTGGAATTTTTGCACTTGGGAGTTTACTGTTTTGTCTCTTTTTTATTGCATTTTCTATATTTGTGCCAACCCTGTTTAACTCAACTCTATCCATTGTGGCAACATTGTTAAGAGTCTCTATTAATATATCTTTTGGCATATATGTAGCAAAATAGATAGGTTTTCTATTAGGCAGCAAAATAACACTCAAAGGCCATCCACCACCCCTTCCATTTACAATACGATAACCTAGCTGATAGTAACTATCTATATCACTCCTACGCTCTCGATCTACCTTTATTGATATATAGTTTTTATTTAAAACTTTGGCTACATCTTTTTGAGAAAAGCTCTCTCTTGCCATAACATGACACCAGTGGCAAGTGCTATATCCAATAGACAAAAATATAAGCTTATTCTCTCTTTTTGCCTTTTTAAAAGCCTTATTACCCCACTCCATCCAATTTACAGGATTATCTTTATGTTGTAAAAGATATGGAGATTTAGAGTTTTTTAAATCGTTAGCGTATGTTATAGTCAATATTAAAAAAATTGTTAGTAAAAATCGCATAAATACCCTTTTTAAAAGTATTATATCATAAGTTGTGGGCTGTAAAGTGTAATAGACTTTTTATTCTATCTTTTGGTAGAGAGGTAATAAAGCAGGTAGAACCTACTTATTTTTATCTTCTGCTTTTGGCATTTGTGTTTGTTTTGATACTTTATTAAAACTCTTCATAAAAGATGATAATTTCTCTTTTAACTCTTCAAAAATATCTTTTGTGCTTTCATCGCCATTTAGAATTTGCTCTATTTTTTCAATTTGACTTAACAGTTCAGTATAATCCTCTTCAATTTTACCATAACCTAAAGCTTGTGCTAATACTAATTGCTCTTTAGCATAGGCCAAAAGCTCTTTTAACTCATCTTTATTAGCATCTTCTTTATCTTTTGTAAGTTCACTTGCTTTAATAATTGTTTGTTCTGCTCTTAATATCGGCAGTGGCAATACAATTTTTTCTAAAACAAGTGTATCTATTACTTTTGCTACTAAAACAATAGCCTCTTCAAATTTCTCATCTTCTATAAGTGGAACTATAGCTTTTAATGCAGCTGGATATGCTGCAACTGGTAGAGCTGTAACATATATATCTAGTTCACTTGCAAGTTGAGTCATAATCTCTCTTGCTTTTTGCAACTCTTCGTTATCGATTAACTCTTTTACAACTTCTCTTGTAAATACAATATCTTCTAGTGTTCCTGGATAGTCGATAACTTGCTCTTTTACATCAACAGGAATTAACTCTTTTGAAGGATCTTTTGCAATTAAAACCTCTAATTTACCCAAAACACTCTCTATTGTTTTAAGCGACTCTTCTTTATTTTTACTTTTTAGTTGCTCAATAACACCAACAATCATATTTATAATTTCAATAGCATCATTTGATACTTTTTTATCTTGCTCATTAATATATTCGCCTTGTGAATTTGCCACTTTTGAAGTAACCTCTTTATTCTCTTGTAATTTTTTGTTTTCAGCCATTTTCTATCCTTTTACATAAATTTTTGATAGTGGAATTATATTCTTTTTGTTACTTTTAAAATGCTACTAAGATTGCAAAATAAATTAAAGAAAAGTTATATAATTAATGAGATATTTTGTATAAAAATAGTAAAAGTTTAAAGGAGAATAGAATGGTAGAGTTTTTAAAAAAGATGATGGAGTGGGCATTAGAGAAAGAGGAAGAGTTAGCCAAAGAGTGCAAAATAGACCCAAAAGAGATAGATGCACAACTCTATAAAATTACTCAAAAAAAGAGTGACTTAGAAAAAAGGTGTCAATATGAGATAGCTAAAATAGATAAATTAATAGAGAGATTAGATAATATTAAAAAAGAGAGTTCAAGTTGCGAGAGTAAAAATGGGTAATTTTTTATTAAAATTAGAAGATTGGATTATATCTCAAGAAGAGAAATTAGCCAAAGAGTGTAAAGTAGATATTGATACTATTGAAAAAGAGTTAAATTCTCTAATGTTATACAAAAAAAAATTAGAATCCAAGTGCCATCAAGAGAAAAAAGATTTAGAGTATTTAGAGAACAGGTTGCACTGGACAAAAGCTTACTCAATTAAGTGTAAAGAGTTCCTTGAGAGAAATTATAAGAAAAATTAATTTCTAACTCTTCTCTTTTTTTATTACATCTCTTCTTTTAATATTAAAAATTAAATCTGATAGATACTCTACTAAAATAACGATAATAGCAGTTGCCACCACCACATTGTAATCAAAGGTTGTCTCTAAAGAGAGTATAACAGCAGTTAGAGGCAATTTCATTATAACACCCATAAATACAGATGAACCAATTGCAGCAAAGTAGAATGGTTCAATATTTAAATAGCTATAATTGCTTATAATTTCTCCAAAGCCATAACCAGCCAATGCTCCAATACTCATAAGAGGCAAGAAGATTCCACCTACTGCATTTGAATATATGGCTAATGTGGTTGATATTATTCTTAAAAATAGAATTAAAAAAATTACACTTAATGCTATTTTATGTTGAGAGTTTATTAAGTATAATACCAATTCATGCCCACTAAAAGCTGCTCTTGGCTCTAATGTTAATATTGTTCCAACACTCAAACCTCCAATTAGAGCAAATATATAATTTTTATACTTTATTGATATGCTCTTTACTATCTCTAAATTTATAAAACTAAAGAATCTCTTTTTAAAAAAGAGATAGAGGTATATAAAAAATGTAATGTATGGAATAAATATTAAGTATGCAAAGATATGCCTCCACTCAAAAGTTTTGCCTTGGGTATGCAAAAAAAATATAGGTTCTAAAAATGATACAGAAACAACAAAAGCTAAAATTGCAGATAGTATTAAATAGCTTATATACTTTTTTACAAATTGATGAGCTATCATCTCTACAGCAAATGCAATACCAGTAACAGGAGATACAAATATAGCGGCAATGCCACTACTTGCACCAACACTTATCATCATTTTAATTAACATCTTTGGCAATTTAAACCATTTATGAATATGATAAGCAACCATCGCCCCAATTGTTGCGCTAGGACCTTCTGTTCCGACACTAAAACCACTAGATAACGATATTGTAGAGGCAACTATTTTTAAAAAGAGAGTTTTTAACCTAAATACCAATCTGTTTTCTATAATTGAATCTGTAATCTCATTTAATCCATACTCTCTAACATTTTTATCTTTAGATATAATATAATTGACTATTAATATTGCAACCGTTGGTAAAGTGTAAAGATACCAAATTGGCAAAGTTTTTGCTGTCTCAATAGGGTTACCACTAAAGAAAAAATATGTTAAAAAAGTAATAGAGAGTGAATAAAAAACTATAAAAAAACCACTAATTAATCCAGTAATTACTGATGCTATAAGAATTTTTAAATACATTATTTTTACTTTTTTATAAGTATAACTCTAATTAGCTAAAATAGTATATAGCTACACTTTTTTTTATAGATTTTTTATCATATAGTAAACACTTTTAACCCACTATTTCAATAAATCTTTAATACACTTAAAGCTAAAAGCAGGAACTTTTCTCTTATACTCTATATAGTCATCTCCAAATTTGTCAATTGCCTCTTTCTCTTCTAATGTCAGCACCATTACAATAATAAAAATCATCTCTAACGGAGCTATTATAAAGATAAAAGTTGGCAATCCAAGAAGCATAGCCCAGCCAAGTGGCAAAAGGGTAAGTCCAAAGAGCATAGGGTGACGCAAACAAGCATATATACCATCTTTTGCAAGTTTGTTTGTCTCTAATCTTGGAAGATTGCCCTCTCTTCCATACTTCTTTAAAGCTCTACCACCATTTGCAGCAGCTTTGAAGCTAATTTTTATAACTAAAAATCCAATAATAATACTGATAATATGAAAATAGATATTATTAAACCAAGGATTGTTAATATCAATATATAACGAATAAATTGCCCCACCAATGAGCATTAAAAGCCATAGAACAACTCTTATTATTACCGATTTTGTAGTCTTCATTTAATCTCTTTTTAACTGTAATTATAGTAAATTAGTGAGCATATGTCAATAAGGAGTTTCTGTGCATTTTTATGATTTACTTTTATATGGAGGAATTACTCTTGTTCTTTCTGCAATATTCTCAATGGGTGGTAGTGGTTCAGGAATTGCTTTGATTCCAGTTTTAAGTTTTTTGGGATTAGATTTTTTATATGCCAAGGCTTATGGATTGTTTGCTGGTTTAACTACAACTGTTACTTCGAGTGTTATGAATATAAAAAGAGGAGCAGTTAATATAAAAGAGTCTCTACCTATTGCTATTGCAATGTTGCTTTTTGCTCCTATTGGAGCATACCTTAGCAAAGAGGTAAATCAAGAGATTATCAAAACATTTTTTGCAATAATGCTTCTTTACTCTGCTTCTATGATGCTATTTGGAAAGAAGAAGCAACTATTTAAAGCCAATGGAAAATTGGTTCTATTTTTAGTTGGTGCATCTGTTGGATTTATTGCAGGAATGCTTGGAGTGGGTGGAGGTAATATCTTAATTCCACTACTGATTATGGTTGGCTTCGAGCCAAAAAAAATTGCTACAACAGTTAGCTTCGTTGTGCCATTTTCTGCCATAAGCTCTTTTGCAACTTATGCAAGTATGATAAATTTAGATTACATTACTTTGGCTACAATAGCTATTTGTGCAATTATTGGTGGATATATCGGCAACTATATGATGCAATTTAAATTAAATCAAAAGCAAGTTAAAAAACTATTAGCAATAATGCTGTATATTTTGGCTCTTAAGATGATATTTAGTTTATAGTGATAGTTATTTTTAATTTGAGTTAAATTCATTAATAGACCACAGTTATTCTATATGTTATAAGCCAATATGTAGTTAAAAAAGTTGGCAAAGTTATTTAAAATAATCCGATTAAATTTAAGATTATTAAAATATAGTTTATGTGAAAAATATTTAAATAAACTTATGATATACTACAGCATCAGTAGAAGCCTGTATTTTAGCCAAAGAGATTAGACTCATCATCTTATCATAGTTTTAAAAGACAGATGCTTCTTTAGTTAAGATGAAAAAATATATAATACTCCAAGAGGATAAATTCCTGTTATAGTAGTTATTTTCTCTTGTTAGATTTGATTTAGTAGAAGGCTTAAAATGGCAACACTTGGAAGATTAGATAAACTCATACTTAAAGGTTATAAATCAATCAAAGAGGTTGAAATAGAGTTTAGTGCAACTAATATTTTAATTGGTGCAAACGGTGTGGGTAAAAGTAACTTTATAGGCTTTTTTAATTTTATGAGAAAATTGGTTGATAAAGAGTTAGAGCTTACTGTTGCGCAAATGGGTGGGGCAAATAAGATTTTACATTTTGGTAGGAAAGTAACTTCCGAAATTGAAGTTGGGTTAATATTTAAGCCTAATGGTTATAAAGGGATTTTAATACCTGATGAACAAAATGGCTTAATTTTTAGAGAAGAAAATGGTTATTTTTTTCCTGATAAAATTAATTATTTTGGTGGAAATAAAAAATATTTACTTGACAATATTGGAGGTAAAGAGTCTAAATTACCTACTCATTTTACTTATAGTCCATTAGGATATATCGTTAAATATATCAACGATTGGAAAGTATATCATTTTCATGATACAAGTAAATCATCACCGATGAAGCAACCTTGTAGAGTTGACGATTACTACTCATTAGCCGTAGATGGACATAATTTACCTGCATATCTCTACTATATAAAACAAAATTATCAAAAAAATTATCAAAAAATTGTAAAGACTATTCAAAGAGTGGCACCGTTTTTTCATGATTTTATTCTCGAGCCTGATATAGCCAATGAAGAGATGATAAAACTTAGATGGAAGCATAAAGGAAGTGATCTCTATTTTGATGCGAATGATCTCTCAGATGGGACAATACGGTTTATTTGCCTAACAACTCTTCTTTTGCAACCAAATATGCCAACAATGATACTTATAGATGAACCTGAACTTGGGCTTCATCCTTTTGCATTAAAAATCTTGGCAAGTTTGTTTAGAGTTGCATCTAAAAAAACTCAAATAATTGCATCTACTCAGTCTGCTACATTTGCTGATTTCTTTGAGATAGATGATATACTAGTTGTCGATACGAAGGATAATGCAACAGTTTTTAAGAGATTAAATAGTGAAGAGTTTAAAGAGTGGACTAACGAATATACGGTTGGAGATATGTGGCAAAAAAACTTGATAGGTGGAGTGCCATCTTATGATTAGGGTAGCTATCTCTGTAGAGGGGCAGACTGAGATGGAGTTTTGCAAAAAGGTTTTGACTCCTTTTTTTAGAGATTTTAATATAGAGATGACTCCAATTGTTGTATCAACTAGTAGAGACAAGTGTGGCACCAAACATAAAGGTGGGTGTATTAATATAGGTCGTATCAAAAGTGAAGTTAGTAGATTGTTGAATAGTTTTGATTATGTAACAACTTTTTATGATTTTTACGGCTTTAACGACAGACCAACAAATGATATTGATGAATTAGAAGAGATGATATTTGAACTTTTTAATGATAACAGACTAATACCGTATATACAGCAGTATGAGTTTGAAACACTTCTTTTTAGTAAGCCAGAATATTATGAAGATTATTTTAATGATAGTTATGTTGCAGATAAAATGAAGCAGATTATTGAAGAGTTTCAAGAAGATATAGAAAAGATAAACGACTCACCTCAAACTGCACCATCTAAAAGAATTGAAAAACTTTTTGATGAAGTTGGTGAGCCGTATGATAAAGTATTGCATGGAGAAGGTATTGCTAGAGATATTGGAATTAAGCATATTATAAATAGGGCAAATAGATTTAGAGAGTGGGTTGAGAAGATAAAAGCTTTAGAGAAGAAAAATACTCATTAAAACAATAATTTTAATTTGTAGTAGGTTTATTATAATAATATATGTATCTTTCTTTATTTTTTACACAACTTAATTGCACTTATAGTCTAATATTTTAATTACATAGCTACCACCCAAAATCATTGGTTTAAGTTTAGGTTTAATACTCTTGATAGCTCCTCTTTTGTCATAAGTTACAATAAGCCCTTTTGTATCTTTTGCTAAAACTTTTTGTATCACTTTAACTCCAGGTGTGCCATTTTTGTTTTGTAAATCTTTTACACTAATTATTTTGTCATCTTTAATTGTCAGTTTTAATTTACGATTTCCATTTACTGGTCCTAGTGATGGGTTATTAAAGCTGTAAACCATTTTACATATTTTTGAAGATTTATTAATATTGTTTGCAGTCGATTGACAAGCACTAATAATAACAAAAATTAAAAGTAAAAGTATAGTTTTCAACATAATCTACTCCTTCTTTAAGGCAATTGTTTTTTATTGCAAGAGTAGCTCTAATTGTTAGGATAAAAATAATTTACTCTCATTGCTTCTATAACTTTAGCAATTAATTCATCTAGCTCTAATCCTAACATATTGGCACCTCTTTTTACCACTTCTCTATCAACTCCTGCTGCAAAACTTTTGCTTTTAAATTTCTTTTTTACAGACTTTACCCCTAAATCTTCTATCGATTTAGATGGTCTAACAAGCACACAAGCATTCACTAAACCGCTTAATTCATCAACAGCATATAGTGTTTTTTCCATTAAACTCTTTGGCTCAATATCTGTGCATATTCCATAAGCGTGGCTCATTATAGCTCTGATAATTTCATCACTATAACCTGCATCTTTCATAATCTCTGCTGATTTAAAGCAGTGTTGTTCTGGGAACATTTCGTAATCTAAATCGTGCAAAAGACCTACTATTGCCCATTTTTCTTCATCTTCTTTTTCATTTTTTGCAAAATATTTCATACAAGCTTCTACCTGCAAACCATGTTGAACAAGAGCTTCACTTTTGTTATACTCTTTTAATAGTTTTAACGCATCTTCTCTATTTGGCACAACAGACTCCTTTAAACATTATTAATTATATATTAAGCCTCTAAAACAGCCCCTTTACTTGCATTTGTAACTAATTTTCTGTATTGTCGTAGCCATCTGCTTTTTAGTGGTTTCTCTAGTGGCTTAAAGTTAGATTTTCTTTTTTCAATCTCCTCTTTGCTAACAAGTAATTCTATTTTATACTCATCTACATCTATAAAGATTTCATCTCCATCTTCAACCAAACCAATTACTCCTCCTTCTGCTGCTTCTGGGCTTACATGACCAATGCTTAGCCCTCTGGTTGCTCCACTAAATCTGCCATCTGTAATTAATGCTACGCTATCGCCTAAGCCCATACCCATAATTAGGCTTGTTGGGGCTAACATCTCTTGCATACCAGGACCACCCTTTGGTCCTTCGTATCTGAGAACAACCACATCTCCTGCTTTTACTTTTCCACCTGTAATTCCTGCTATTGCATCATCTTGAGAGTTAAAACATACTGCCTTTCCTTTAAAGCTTCGCTCTCCTGTAATTCCAGCCGTTTTAATAACTGCTCCTTGCTCTGCTAAATTTCCAAAGAGAATAGCCAATCCTCCAACTTCTGAGTATGGATTATCTATTGTATGAATAATCTCTTCATCTTTTATTTTGGCATCTGCAATTCGCTCAAATAGGCTCTCTCCTGTAATTGTAGGGTTATCTAAAAGCACACTGTTATCTCGTTTGGTCATCTCTTTTAACACTGCACTTACACCACCAGCTGTGTGGATATCTTCCATATGAACAGTTGTTAAGCTTGGGCTAATTTTAGCGATATGGCTTACACTTTTGCTTATTTTATTGATATCTGCGATATTAAAATTAACATCTGCCTCATTTGCAATAGCTAACATATGCAATACTGTATTTGAGCTTCCTCCCATTGCCATATCTACGGCAAATGCATTTCTAACAGCATTTTCATTTAAGATATTTCTAAATCTCATCTTCTCTCGAGTCTCTTGGCTACTTAATGCAATTTCACAAATGCGTCTTGCAGCAGTTCTAAATAGCTCTTCTCTCTCTTTTGTAAGTGCTAAAATTGTTCCATTTCCAGGAAGTGCAATACCCATTGCTTCCATTAGCGTATTCATAGAGTTTGCAGTAAACATACCAGAGCAGCTTCCACCACTAGGACATGCATTGCACTCCATCTCTGTTAAAGTATCTTCGCTAATCTCTCCAGCCTCATAAGCTCCAACACCCTCAAAAACAGTAGCTAAATCTATTGGTGTTCCATCTGCCATTGCACCAGCAGCCATTGGACCACCACTTACAAAAACTGTTGGAACATCTACTCTTAATGCGCCCATAATCATACCAGGAACAATTTTATCACAATTTGGAATAGCTATCATTGCATCTAACTTGTGTGCATTCATAACTGTCTCTATAGAGTTTGCAATAATTTCACGGCTAGGGAGCGAGTAGAGCATACCATCATGCCCCATTGCAATTCCATCATCTACACCTATTGTATTAAATTCAAATGGCACACAAGCATTTTTTCTTATCTCATCTTTAATAATTTCTGCTACTTTATTTAGATAAAAGTGCCCAGGAATTATCTCGATAAAAGAGTTTGCAACTCCTATAAATGGCTTATCAAAATCTTCATCTTTTAAGCCAGTAGCTCTTAATAGACTTCTATGTGGTGCTCTTGCATAACCTTTTTTAACTTCATCACTTCTCATATTTTTACCTTTAATTAAATTGCTATAATTATAGCAAAAGTTGATTAAGAGATAATTTTACAAAATATTTATATTGCAATAGTTATTTAAACTTTTTTTAAAGTTATGTAGCTATAATTTCGCTCACAAACAGGTAAGATGTTTGCGGGAGTAGCTCAGGGGTAGAGCATAACCTTGCCAAGGTTAGGGCCGCGAGTTCGAATCTCGTCTCCCGCTCCAGTATGTGGTGTCTAACCAGCATTATATTTGCCCGGGTGGTGGAATTGGTAGACACAGGGGACTTAAAATCCCCCGGTCATTGCGACCGTGCCGGTTCAAGTCCGGCCTCGGGCACCACTATAAATCAAAAATTATTATAAGTATTGAGTTATAATATATTTTATAGTTTTTTAAGTAGCGGCAAGGGCGGCATAGCCAAGTGGCTAAGGCAGGAGCCTGCAAAGCTCTGATCCCCGGTTCGAATCCGGGTGCCGCCTCCATATTTTTTTGTTCGGGAGATGTCGGAGCGGTTGAACGTGCCGGTCTTGAAAACCGGTGAGGGTAATACCTCCGGGGGTTCGAATCCCCCTCTCCCGGCCACTTATTTAACCAAAGAGACATTTAAAAAATATAAAATAAGTTTTATACCTTAATCCTCCTCCTTTTTTTCATTAAAGATTAAAGTAGAAATCCCCTCGAAAGAGGGGCTCCTTGTTTATAAAAGAGTCTCAAGACTCCAAATTATCCATTAATCCTAATATGCAGTATAAGTTTGTAAAGATGTGCTAATGCTTTGTAAACAGAACTACCTATTGGTTAATTCAAAAAATTTAAGGAGTTTGTCTATTTGTAAATGATTAGTGTAAATTTTTATTTCACAATCTGGGTTAATATGCACCATCTCTTTTAAGAACAACTTTAATGGTTTTAAAGAGTATGACAATATCTAACCATATTGACCAATTTACAACATACCATCTATCTATTTTTACTCTAAAATCGTAATTGGTATCGCTTCTTCCACTTACTTGCCAAAGCCCTGTAATTCCTGGTTTTACCATATAGTAGTATTGTGCATTCTCTTTATAGTAGCTATCAATCTCATTTTGAATAACAGGTCTAGGACCTACAAAGTTCATTTCACCCTTTAATACATTAAGTATCTGAGGAAGCTCATCTAGTGAAGTTTTTCTTAAAAATCTACCAACTTTTGTAACTCTTGGGTCATCTTTGAGTTTAAAACAGCTCTCCCACTCTTCTTTTATTTTACTATCACTCTCTAATAACTCTTTTAATATTTCGTTAGAGTTAGTAAACATACTTCTAAATTTTACAACAGGTATAGTTTTGCCATCTTTTCCTACCCTATTGTGCATAAAAAAGATTGGACCTTTAGATTCTAATTTAATTGCAATAGCTATAATAGCTAATATTGGTAAAATTACTGGTAGCAAAATAATTGCTAAAATGTAG
This sequence comes from Campylobacteraceae bacterium, assembly GCA_026986085.1. GTDB lineage: Bacteria > Campylobacterota > Campylobacteria > Campylobacterales > Sulfurovaceae > JAADEQ01. Next base: position 13,839 of record JALSPE010000053.1, read on the forward strand.
TTTAATATATTTTGCAATGCTCTTGTATGCCAACTCATTAATCTATTTTTAAATACTATTAAATTTGTTCTTGTGTTTGAGAGTTCATATATATGAGAGTGGGTTAAGTCATACTCATCTAAAATAGGTGTAAATATTACATTTTTTCTTACCTTTATCTCCTCTTCAATTAAACTCTTAATACTCTCTATATTGCTCTTTTTAGAGTTAATAAAAAGAGTAGAAAAGTCACTCTTATCTGACTTTATATACCCTAAGTAGTGGTTTCCATAAATCTCTTTTTGTAAAAATGGATCTTCCCCATGAATATTTGCTTTTTTGCGCCACAAAGATAGTTTATAGAGTATCTTTTTTACAACTATTTTTTGAATTGGAATTAAAAAAATCAAAAGCA
>JALSPE010000054.1 GCA_026986085.1 Campylobacteraceae bacterium
CTTTTTAGCTAAGAACTTTATAGCCATCATAGCTACTAAAATCTCTACTATTGCGGCTAGTATTAGTGAGTTGTAATTTAGTAGTGTTATATACTCTGTATGGTATCCTATTGTTGCAACGGCTACTAGTAGGGTTAGGGGCATAGATAGTCCTAGGGCTAGTAGGATTAACTCTTTTATATCTAGAAATTGTTGTAATATTATGGTTGAGGCAATTTTTATTGTAAATGATAGTGCTACAATAATTAGGGCATTGCTTAGCACTCCAGGTAGTGTTATTGAGCTTAAATCGAAAGTTGTTCCTACATGTATAAAGAAGAGTGGAACTAAAAAGCCAAAGCCGAAATTTCCCATCTTCTCTTCTAATTCGTGTTTGTGGTGGAAAAAGGCGCTAATAGCAACTCCGGCTATAAATGTTCCAAGGGCCAACTCTAAATGTAGCCAAATCATTACAACAATAAAGAAGAAAAATAGCGACATACTAAGCCTTATATCATGCTCTGCTGTGCTCTCATTTGGCATAAGTTTATCTTTTAACTCTGGGTTCCACCAAAATAGAATATCTAGCGCTTTATATAAAATAACAATTAGTAATATAAAGCCAAATAGAATTGATAATTTATATAGCAGCTCTATACTAAAGCCAACTTCACTAGCGGCGTCTAATATTGTAAGAGTTATAATACTTGCAATCTCTCCAATTACTCCAACTACAAATGCAATTTCTATCCACTTCTCATCTTTTCCATAAATTTTAGATAGAGTTGCCAAAAGTCCAACAGAAATTAGAGGCAAGGCAACAATAAATATAATATTTAAGTTAAATATAAAGCCAACTAATGCAGATAGCCCACCCAAAAGCACTACATAAAAAACCCCTCTTTGTAGCAAAGCTTTAGGGGCATTTAGCACTTTTTCCAAATTAACCTCTAAACCTGCTAAAAACATCAGATATAAAAAGCCAACCTCTGCAACTAGCTCAAAATACTCATTTTTATGAATAACTCCAACTGTTGCTAAAATAGAACCAATTAATATCTCAAAAGCAGGAATTGGTATTTTAATCAAGTTGGCAATAAATGGAGATAGCCACAAAATTAGAGCTAAAGTTAAAATTAAATATATATCACTTGGCATGGCAATCTTTTGCTATCTTAAAGCCCATATCTTCTAACCTTGCTCTATCTGTTTGTGGGTTTTCACCCTTTACTGTTAAATAATCACCAATTACAATAGCCTCTGCTCCTGCATTAAACATTGCTAACTCTTGCTCTTTGCTTTTAAATAGATGCTCTCTTCCTCCAGCTACCATAATACGAGCATTTGGTAACTTTCTTTTAACCTTTTTAATAACCTCTATTGCCTCTTTATAGTCTATATTTCTACTCTTTATTGGCAAAGATGGATTTGGTATAAAAAAGTTAATAGGCACAGAGTCTGGATTTAGCGAAGCAATAGAGTCTATTAAACTCTCTCTATCTTCTAGACTCTCTTCCATTCCAAAAATTCCACCACTGCAAACATTTAGCCCCACACTCTTAGCATTTAAAACTGTCTCATATCTCTCATCCCAACTGTGGGTTGTGCAAATTGTTGGGTAATACTCTCTTGATGTCTCTAAATTATGATTATAGCTATCTACTCCATTATCTTTTAAATACTTCAACTGCTCAACAGAAGCTGTTCCATTACAGGCAATTAAATTTAAATTATCTATCTTCTCTTTTATACTATATGCAATTTTTGCTACAATCTCTGTTTTTTTATCATCTAACCCTTTACCCGCAGTTACCAAACAATATCCTATTGCTCCATTTGCTTTTGCCTCATTTGCCTCTTTTAAAATCTGCTCTATTGGTTTAACTTTATATCTATCTATATCGGCTCTATATCTAACGCTTTGTGTGCAAAATTTGCAATCTTCACTGCAATTTCCACTAAGTATATTATTTATAGCACATAAAAAAATCTCTTTTGACATCTAATCCCTTTTAAATTCAAACTCTCTACTACTCCATTTAAGAGCTGTTGGCTCTCTATAGATATAATCTACTAAGAAATGACTCTTTGATACCTCTATAATAGCACATTCACTTAAATCTTTCTCTCTTGCACAAATTTCGCCGGGGTTTAAAAATAGTGAACCACCCTTATACTCAGCACTAAATTTATGTAGATGCCCAAATAAAACTATATCACAATCGTTAGTTAGGTAGTAGGGGAGGTGCATCATCTTTATAGTTGTATCTTTTATCTTTAAAAAGTATGGCTCACTCTCTATTTTATACTTATACTCAAGCCCCTTTAGAGCATAATCGTTATTCCCAAAAACTCCGGCATAAGGCAACCCACTAGTTGCTAAATTTTCTAAATTCTCTACTAACTCAAAATCTCCAAGATGAAGCAGATACTCTGCCCCTTTGCTTTTTAATTGAGATATTGCCTCTTTTTGTAAATCGCCTCTTTTATGGGTATCAGATATTACTCCAATTTTAAAGCTACTCATAAAGTTATCTTTTTACCTCGTTTTCTTTATATTTACACTTTAAACACTCATCTAAACTTTTTGCTTTTAACTCTTTATGCACCATTAAATAGCCACACTCTGGACACTTCTTCTCTATTGGTTCATAATTTGTAATAAATTTACACTTAGGGTAATTTTCGCAACCAAAAAATTTACCTCTTCTTCCACTTCTCTCTAGCAATTTACCACCACACTCTGGGCATGGAACTTTAGACTCTTTTGGAGGCACTAAAGATTTTGTATTTTTACACTTAGGGTAAGCACTACAAGCCAAAAATTTACCACGGCGTGAATTCTTGATAACCATAGGGCTTCCACACTTCTCGCACACTTCAGTTGTCTCTTCTGCTTGAGGTTTCTCTCCCTCTTTTGTCTCTTTCATATTTCGACTATATTTACATTTAGGAAAGTTAGAGCAAGAGATAAACTCTCCATATCTACCCTTTCTAATAACCAATTCTCCATCTTCACAATCTGGACATTTCTCACCTATTGGAGTAACCTTTTTTTGAGATGGAATATCCTTTTTACCTTTTTCTATCTTCTCCATAAAAGGTGCATAAAAGTCGCCTAAAACCTTTTGCCAACTCTCTTTGCCCTCAGCAATTAAATCTAACTTCTCTTCCATATTTGAAGTAAAACTAGAATCTACAATCTCATCAAAGTGCTTCTCTAAAAGCTCTATAACTGTAAATGCAATCTCTGTTGGAATAATTCTCTTTTTGTCTATCTCTATATAGTTTCTTGTTTGTAAAATTGTAATTGTTGGTGCGTAGGTGCTTGGTCGCCCAATTCCTCTCTTTTCTAACTCTTTGATTAAACTAGCTTCTGAGTATCTAGCTGGTGGCTCTGTAAAGTTCTGTTTTGCATCAATTTTAGTAAGCTCTACATCTTGTCCCTCATCTAATTTTGGTAAAATTGTATCTTTATCGCTATATCCAGTTACTTTGTAAAAACCATCAAATAGCATCTTTTTACCTTGAGCTTTAAATACTACATCAGCCCCTTTAAAGAATACATTTTGCAACTCATACTTTGCATCTTCCATTTGAGATGCTAAAAAACGGTTATATATAATCGTATAGAGTCTCAACTCGCTACTCTCTAAATATTTTGCGGCAATTTGTGGAGTAAACTCAACATTTGTAGGACGAATAGCTTCGTGTGCCTCTTGAGCCCCTTTAGATTTTGTTACATAAGATTTTGCTTTAGTTGGTAGATACTCTTTGCCAAAACTCTTCTGAATAAACTCTCTAGCACTCTCTACAGCCTCTTTTGCCAAATTTAAGCTATCTGTTCTCATATATGTAATTACACCACTAACACCACTATTTGTCTTAACACCCTCATATAACTTTTGGGCAATTTGCATTGTTCTTTTTGGTGCAAAACCTAACTGTGTAGATGCAGCTTGCTGAAGAGTAGAAGTCATAAATGGTGGTGGAGTTTTAGCACTCTTTTTTGTAACTTCTATCTTATCTACCTTAAAGTTACTACCCTTTGCACTCTCTACAATCTCATCGGCTAACTCTTTATTAGATATTGTTAGCTTTGATATCTTCTTACTTTTATATGAATAGATATCAGACTCTATCTTTTTATCAAATAGTGCCCAAATACTCCAATACTCTTGGGGTTTAAAGGCTTTAATTTCACGCTCTCTATCAACTACAATTTTGAGTGCAGAGCTTTGAACCCTACCGGCACTAAGCCCTCTTTGTATCTTACTAGCAAGTAGAGGCGATAGCTTATATCCAACAATTCTATCTAACAGACGACGAGTCTGCTGGGCATCTACACTATCCATATCTATAACTCTTGGATTATCTAGTGCCTTTTTAATTGCACTCTTTGTAATTTCGTGAAATACAATTCTAGGAAGCTGGGTTGGCTCTTTTCCAATGGCTTTAGCCACATGGTATCCAATAGCCTCTCCCTCTCTATCTTCATCGGTTGCGAGGTATATAACTTCTGCCTCTTTTGCCAATTTTTTCAACTCTTTTACCGTCTCTTTGTTATCTTTTGACACAACATATTTAGGAGTAAAATTATTATCTTCTATTGTTATACCAAATTGTGTTTTTGGCAAATCTCTAATATGTCCTTTAGAGGCAACTACTTTATAGTTTCTCCCTAAAAAGTTGCTAATTGTTCTTGCTTTTGCTGGTGACTCAACTATAATTAAATTCTTCATACCTAACCTAATATTTTAAAATTATAAATTTATGCCATTTTAACACAAAATATTAAAATTACTTGCTATAATAACAAAAAAATTAAGGAATAAATATTGAAAAAGATAATATTTTCAACACTTTTAGCTATCTCTTTAGCAACACCAGCTCTAGCAAAAGAGAGTAGTTATATAGATAAAGTTACCAAATTATGGACTCTTAAAACAAATGGTTTAATAGAGTTTAATACTACAAAAGTAGAAGATGGATATAAATTAAAAATATACTCTAAAAATAGACTTTATAATAAATTATTGAGTGGAAAAGAGGTAAAACTCAAAGTTGATGAAGGTCCATTAATTACAACTCCAAAAGTTATGTTTGGCATAGCAGGATTAAGTTCCAAAGGCTCTGTGTTAGATATTTTAAATGACAATTTTAAAAAAGATTTAACTAAAGATATTAAATCTAAAGTAGAGTATAACTATGACGCAACCATAAGTTACAGTAAAAAATTTAACTCTAAATTAAGAGTCTCTCCCGTTGTGATAGATAATAATACAAGTTTTATCTTTAAGATGAGTAAGATTGTAGATGAGAGTAACTTTGATTTAGATAGCTTTACCGGTAGAGATATTTTAACTATAAAATCTATTGAAATTAAACCCAAAAAGGAAGAGGGTAAACTCTTAATTAAAGATTTATCAATAGATAGTAAAATCACACAAGAGCCAATAAAAGACTATATGCTTTTTGCAAATACTAATATATCTATTGCAGATTTTGACTTTACAGGAAAGCTACCTTCTACACTTAAACATATTAAACTCTCCATTAATGCGAGTTCAGATACAGTAAGAGTAGATAGAGACCTTATGGATATAAAATTAGCTTATAATATAAAAGCCAAAGATGAGAAGACAATAGCTCTAGCAAAGGGTGTTAAAGAGTCTAAATTTAAATTAGAGCTTAAAAATTTAGGTATAGATGGAGTAATAGGGTTTGCTAAATTTAGTGATAAAGTAGATAAAGCCCAAGAGAAGATATATCTAGCATCAGCTAGTGGCAATAAAGATGATATGAAAAAAGCATATGCTAACTTGCAAGAGATTACTAATAGCATTGTGCCACTATGGAATAAAACATTTATTACAAATAAAAGTAAGATACTCTTAGATTTAGAGTTAAAATCAGATAAAACAAGTTATATTAAATTAGATTTAACATATAAAGGTAAACCACTATCAGGAAATATCCAAAGTGCAATGCTCTCTTTGGCATCTCAACAATTAGAGCTATTTGATGGAACATTTGATATTGTAGTAGATAGCTCAATAGCTTCAGCTGTAAATCCATTTGCAATAATGGGGCTAGATATGCTAAAAAGTAAAGGCTTTGCAACATTAAAAGATGGGTTATATAGATTTAAGGGTGAGTTAAAGGGTGGAAAAATAGTAATTAATGGAAAAGAATACACCCTACCAGAGTTAAGTCGCGCACTATTTTAAACTATAGTCAATTTTAATGTGCTCTATATTTGGTATTGTAGGTGAAGTTGATGGCAAAGAGTTAAAAGCTTTTGATACTTTAGCTCACAGAGGGGTTGATGGCTCTAGGTTTTTAGGTAATAAAAACTACTTTTTTGGTTCTCACCGATTGGCTATTGAGAGTTTTGGCAAAGAGATAAACCAGCCACTAAAAAAAGATGGGTTTATAGCCCTCTTTAACGGAGAGATATACAACTATAATGAGTTGATTTTAGAGTATAATTTAGATGCAACAGATGAGATAGAGACAATTTTAGAGCTCTTTAAAAAGGGTTACGATCTTCACGATAAACTTAGAGGTATCTATGCAATTGCTATTTATAAAATATCTACAAATGAGCTTTGGCTTTTTCGTGATTTAGTTGGTAAAAAGCCAATATACTACACTTTCGAAAATGGTAAATTTATCTTCTCTAGCGAAGTTAAAGCTATAGAGAGCTTAGTTGGTTTTAATTTAGACAAACGAGCAATTCACCACTACTTAGGCTTTGGAACAACTATTGCACCATATACTATATTTAAATCTATCAAAAAACTCCCTCCTGCAAATAGACTCTATTTTAAAGATAAAGAGACTCTCTTAGAAAACAAAGAAAACTTTTTATCAATTGATATATCTATAAATAGTAAAGAAGAAGCTGTAACAAAGTTAGAAAATAGACTCCTTGAGGCAGTTAAAATAAGAGTTCCAAAGAGTGTAGAGTGGGGTGTTTTGGTAAGTGGTGGGCTAGACTCCTCTCTTGTGGCATCTATGGCTAATAAATTTAGCAAAAGTGCTTTAAATATCTTTTCGATAGGTTATGAAGGGTATAAAAGCTATGATGAGAGAGCCTATGCAAAAGAGGTAGCCACTTCACTCGGCGCAAACTTTTATAGTTTTAACTTTACCAAGAAAGATTTTTTTGATACACTAGAAGAGATGCTAGAGATAATAGATGACCCAATAGGAGACCCTGCACAAATTCCACTCTATTTTTTAATTAAAAAGGCAAGGGAGCAGGGGATAAAAGTGCTTTTAAGTGGCGATGGAAGTGATGAACTATTTTTGGGATACAGAAGTTACAAAGAGTATTTAATGATGGAGAGTGTAAAAGATTTACCATACTCAAATTGGCTAAAAAACCATTTAAGAGCAAACTTTTCCGAAAATAAAGAGTGGGAGTGGTATAAAAGAGCCCTAAACAAAGAGCTTATCTTTAGAAGCAGTGCTGAGCTATATACAGATAGACAACTAAATATGCTACTTAGACTACAAGAGAGAGATGGAAAGAATTACGAGCCACTAAAAGATTACTGGAGTAGTTTTAAAAATAGCAATAGAGATATAGTAGATTGGTTTACATATGCAGATTTAAAAGTGCAACTATCAGAGTTTTTTCTAGCCAAAATAGATAGAGTCTCTATGGCTAACTCTGTTGAGGTTAGAAACCCATTTTTGGATAAAATGATAGTTGAGTTAGCCTTTAATATAGAGCCAAAAATCAGATACAATCCAAGTTGTGTAAAAGAGATAGTTAAAGAGCTTGCAAAAAAATATATTCCAATAAATATAGTAAAACGAAAGAAAAAAGGATTAAACTACCCATTTTTAGAGTGGATATTAGAAGAAAATGGTGTAGAAAAGATATATAAAGCAAATAAAAAGTTTAACTTTTTAAAAGTAGAGCATCTTGACTATTTAAGCCAAAAGGCAAAACAAGGTAAATTTAGACAGCATCTCTTTCCACTATATATATTATCTCTTATGTTGCTAAAAAAATAGAAATAAAAAGTTATATTTTTCTAAATTTATTAAAAATAGTAGTATAATTGGGTTTAAGAACTATATTTTTTAAAAAAGGCAAATAATGACATATAAAACATTTGATAAAGAGTGTTTAACTTATCACGAAGCAAAAGATGAATTTGGAACAAACGGTAAAACAGGAACACTTATTACTAAGAGTTGCTCTACACAAGAAGAGCTCTCTATGGCTTACTCTCCAGGGGTTGCATATCCATGTTTAGAGATAGAAAAAGATATCAGCAAGGCATACGATTATACAAATAAAGGAAATTTGGTTGCAGTTATCACAAATGGAACAGCAGCTCTTGGCTTAGGGGATATAGGTGCACTTGCATCTAAGCCTATTATGGAGGGAAAAGCAGTTTTGTTTAAAAAATTTGCAAATATAGATGCAGTTGATATCGAGATAGACTCTAAAGATAGCGATGAAATTATAAATATAGTATCTAAAATTGCAGATAGCTTTGGAGGAGTTAATTTAGAAGATATTAAAGCTCCAGAGTGTTTTGAGATAGAAGATAGATTAAAAAAGATATGCTCTATTCCAGTTTTTCACGACGATCAGCACGGAACAGCTGTTATTACAACAGCAGGTTTGATAAATGCACTTAAAATGACCGATAAAAAAGTTGGTGATTTAAAAGTGGTAATTATAGGTGCAGGTGCAGCTGGAATTGCTAGTGGTAGAATGTATAGAAATCTAGGAGTAGAGAATATTCTTATGTTCGACTCTAAAGGTGTTATTCATAATGGTAGAAATGATTTAAATGAGTATAAAAAAGAGTTTGCAATAGATAAAGATGTAACTCTAGAAGAGGCAATAGATAATGCAGATATGGTGCTTGGTCTAAGTAAAGGAAATGTTATTACCAAAGAGATGGTTGAATCTATGGCAGATACACCAATTATATTTGCATGTGCAAATCCAACACCAGAGATAATGCCAGAAGAGGCATTGAGTGTAAGAAGAGATTTAATTATAGGAACAGGAAGAAGCGATTATCCAAATCAAGTTAATAATGTATTGGGCTTTCCTCATATATTTAGAGGTGCACTTGATGTTAGAGCAAAGAATATAACTGAAAATATGAAGTTAGCAGCAGCATACGCTTTAGCAGAACTTGCTAGAGAAGATGTTCCAAATGAAGTTAGAACTATACACAATAGAGATAATATGGAGTTCTCAAGAGAGTATGTAATTCCATCACCATTTGATAAAAGGGTTATGGTTTATGTAGCTTCAGCAGTTGCACAAGCAGCCGTAGATGATGGGGTTGCAAGAGTAAACTCATTTCTAAAAGAGAGATATATAGAGCATTTAGAAGAGCTATCTAAACGCTTTTAATCTAAGAGTCTTAACTTTCTTGCTTAAATCATCAATATTTTATAGTGCTAATAAACTAAAGCTTTTAAAGCAAAGTTTGCTGCACTTCTTATCGGACCCTCGAATTTATTCGAGGCAATAACCCAAAATTAATTTTTTGTCTCAAATATACGCGAATAAATTCGCGTTTTACAACTATCTTTTGGCTTCTATTAAGAACTCATACCTTTAGCCTTTTTCAAAAATAACTTTAGAGAGTTCTCTTCTCTAAAGCCTATATTATAATTTATATGCTTTAGATACCACTTTAACTCTTTTGGGCTTATCCCCTTTTTTTGAGCTTCTCTTTTTAATATATATTGTGGAATTTTTGCCTCTTTACTATTAAATTTTAGAGCCAATTTTTTAACCCTCTTTTTATGTTTGTTAAAGCAGAGCCTAGCAAAGACAAAGGGTAGTCCCATCTCCTCTTTCCATCTTAAAGCAAGGTCTGTAAAGTTATCATTAGGACTCTTTAAATAGTATCTTAATGCTTTATCTCCAATTATAACCTCTCCTTTAATATTTAAAACCTTTGATAAAACATTTGATGTGTCGGACTCACTATCGAACAACTGTTCATTTGGCAATACCAATACACTGTAAACAGCCCCATTAGCTACAATACCCAAATTGGTGCATCTGCTGCCTCTACTTTTTATACTAGATATAAAAGCAGCATCTATTTTCCTCTTTTTAAATGCTATATTAATAGTAGAAGGTGCAGATTTTTTATAATTTATAATCTGTTTTAATTGATTATTGCTAATATTTTTTTTTATATATACCTGAAATGGCAGCAGGTTTAAATATGATATAGAACCGAAAATCAACTTATTACCTTTTTTGTAATTGTAACATTTGTAGTGGCTTTAAGAGCTTAATAGGCTAAAAATGTGTATTTAAGTAATTTAATATTAATTAATTTAAAAAACATTTAAAAAGTTTAAAAAATTGCAAAATGAAAATAATATAACAACATTTATTTCAAAATGTCCATTAATTTAAAAAATTTTATATTTTTAACATATAATATCATATCAAAAATTGAATATATGTAGATTTTTGATAGTAAAAATTACACATTAAATAAAAAAAATGACATTTTTTTATTTATATTAAAAAATAGTAAGGAAACTTTAAGATATCGTAAAGATTTTATTAATATAATTAACTTGAAATTTAATTCTGTTTTATTTATTAAGTGAGAAGGTTATGGTAAAAATTGAATTTTTAGGTCCTATAGAGATTGATGATATTGAGTTAGATATAGATAACTTAAAAGATTTGTCAATATATATGAAACAAGATGAAAATCTTAAAGAGTGGATCGATATCTCAGCAGTTGCTGTTAATGATAAAATTATTACCACACCAGATTACAAATTAAACAGTGGTGACAGGGTATCAATTTTACCACCAGTTTGTGGAGGTTAAAGTTGGAACTATACAGAGGTGGTTTAAGAGTAAATGATATTACAAACAGGTGGTATCAAGATATATCTAAATCTAATTATGGTGCATTTATAACCTTTATAGGCACTATAAGAGATGAAGATAATATAGATGCTCTCAGCTTCGATATATATGAACCAATTCTAAAAAGTTGGTTTGAGAGTTGGCAAATTATTGCAAACCAAAAAGGGGCAAAGATATTTATGGCTCACTCAATTGGAGATGTAAAAGTAGGTGAGAGTTCATATATCAGTGCTGTAGCATCACCAAAGAGAAGAGTTGCTCTGGAGTTAATTGATGAATTTGTAGAGGATTTTAAAGCAAATGCACCTATATGGAAATATGATGTAATTGCTTCAAAAAGAGTCTATGCAAAAGATAGAAGCACACCTATGAATGGTGCAGGAGTATTAAGTGGAGAAGAGAATGATTAGTTTTGAAGAGTCATTAAATATTTTAAACAGTATAGACATTGAGCCATTAGAGGTAATTACTCTACCTCTAATGGATGCTCAAGGTATGTTTATTGCTGAAGATATTGTAGCAGACTTTAACTCTCCAAAATACCCTACATCAGCAATGGATGGATATGCAATTAAATTTGATGATCAAGCTTTAGGTGAGTTAAAGGTGGTTGCAATAAATCCAGCTGGTTCAGATGAATCTGTAGAGTTAATTGGTGGTAAAGCTATTAAAACTTTCACAGGCTCACTTATGCCAAAAGGTAGCGATACACTAATACCTATTGAGAATGTAGAATTTAGTAGTGGTAAAATTACTATTAAAGAAGAGGTTCCTTACGGATTTAGCGTTAGAGGTGTTGGAGAAAACTTTAAAGAGGGTGAAGTTCTTATTAAAAAAGGAACTCAATTAGACTTTGAAGAGATAGCAATATTAGCATCATTAAATTATGTTAGCGTTAAGGTTCACAAAAGAGCCAAGGTCTCTATTGTAGCAACTGGAAGTGAATTGTTAGAGCTTGGTCAAGAGCAGACAAAAGAGTCTCAAATAAGAAGCTCAAATAACTATACCATAGAAGCTATAGCAAAAAAATATGGAGCTGAAGCTATCAATTTAGGTTGTATTAGCGATGATATCAAAACTATAAAAGAGAGATTTAAAGAGGCTTTAACTCAATCAGATATTGTTGTTAGCACTGGTGGAGTAAGTGTTGGAGATTTTGATTTTGTAAAAGATGTTGTTCAAGATGAGTTAGGTGCACAACTACTGTTTAAAGGAGTGGTTATTAAGCCAGGACAACATATTATGATAGCAAAAGTTGGTAATAAAACTATTATCGCTTTACCGGGCTTTGCATACTCATCAACAGTTACAGCTTTGGTATATCTACTGCCTGTAATATATAAATATTATGGAGCAAATTACACTATGCCAATTGTAAAGACAAAGTTACTTGGTAACTATAAGAAAAAGAGTAAAAAAACGGAGTTTACTCCAGCAAATTTATCAATTATAGAAGGAGAGTTATGTGTTGATTTCATTGGAAAAAAAGATGGCACAAGTGCCATAATGACCAATATGCTTGGGAACTGTGCATTAGTGGTCACTACACCAGGGAGTAGTGATATTAAAGCAGGTAACTATATAGATACATATATCTACAACTTAAAAATTAAATAGGGAGGGAAGTTATGAATGGTTTTAGCGAAATAATTGAGAAGATAAAAGATGTAATCTCTAATGAGACAGAATCTGGGAGAGTATTTGATAAAGATGTAGCCAATGAGTTAGGAATATCTCAGGCAACATTTGCAACAATGAAAAAGAGAGGTGCAGTTCCATATAAAGAGTTAATGGAATTTTGCGCTAGAAGAAAACTAAGTATCAATTGGCTCTTTTTTGATCAATCAGCAGGTATGTTAGTTGAAGAGACAGAGAAATTCTTTAGAGTTAAATACTTTAGTAGTGTTAGAGCAAGTGCCGGTGGTGGTGCTGAAGGCTTTGGAGAAGAGTTTGAAACTATAACTATAGATAGAAAATTAGTTAAAAGTTTTTTTCCAAATGAGAATGAAAACGAGATAAATTCAAAAGAGATAGATGCAATAAATGTAGATGGTGAGTCAATGGAGCCAACAATCAAAAACGGTTCTATTGTATTTGTTGATAAAACAAAAAGAGAGATTAGAAAAGATGGAATCTTTGTAGTATCAACACCAGGTGGTCTATTTATTAAGAGATTAAATAGAAAAGTTGATGGCACTATTGAATTGATTTCAGATAATGAACTATACTCTCCAGAAGTTCTATCTCCAGATGAAGTAACAATAGTAGGAAAAGTGGTAGGTGGAGTAGAAAGACTTTAATTTGCATCTCCCCTTCTTCTGCGTATTCGGGTTATTAATTATATAATAAACTTCTTTCAAAACTCAATGAAAGAGCATATTATTTATTGCACATCATCTTTCATTCTCTATCTTTTTGAATTAGCTAAGGCTAGTTTTTCAAAGATATAAAATATTCTCAATTCATGAGTTTTGCAAGAAGTCTAATTAAAAAGAAATGTTGCATGAAGCTAATAATCACTTTAAGAACTTATAAAAAAAAGATATATTCATTCATTACTTTTATCATTTATTCTGCTTACTGTTTAACCCAAATTAAGCATAGAGCTCTTGTAAAACTTAATATATATAGATAATTTATTAAATTTTACTCTCTTTCTTTGATGCTAAATCAATTAAAAATTACTCTGGACCCTCGAATTTATTCGAGGCAAAAAAGTTTAAGTTCTAGCAATAAACTCTAATAGACGCAAATGAATTCTCGTATCCGTATCGTTTAAAATATGTTTGATAGTATTTAACTTAGATTTTAATCTGAGTTAAATGCAAACAGTGCCATTGTGATATCTACTGAATAAATTTAATATATAATATCAGAAATAATAAAAGATGCAAAAGATCTATCATTAAAATATACTTTTTTATTGAGTTATGCAAAAAATTGATTATTAAATAGTAAATATTCTTTATAAATTTTCTGCTTGATGCTATAAATTTAATTAATACCTTATTGCACAGATAGAGCTTAATAAATATATAAAACACTCTTTTTTATCTATTTTTTAAATTATTTAATAATTGTTTAAGTTTTCTTTTGTATAATTGCACTCACATTTTAAGAATGTGTTCGGAGTGCTGGTGTA
>JALSPE010000055.1 GCA_026986085.1 Campylobacteraceae bacterium
TTTAGAAAGTTCTTGCGCAATGCGACATAATAATACAACATCAGATTGAATAATTAAATTAACCCTGCTACCATCTTTTAAGATTAAATTCAAAACAGCATTATCAATAATTTCACAAGACTCATCACTATCAACTCTAACTCTAAATCTTATAACTTGGATTGCATAGATATCGTCTAAAGATTCAACTAATTCATATTTACCCACTTTAGTAAAAGGCAATTCAATGGCTCCATATGCTATATCTCTATCTTTTTTGAATACAAATACTTTTAGTAATCTACTTGCCATAAAGGTAATCAAAAGAAAAGAGACTAAATCGACTATACCGTATAAAAAGTATCCTTTTGCAAAGAGTAAAACTATTCCCATAAAAAATGCAGCTAATGCGATATATATAAATATAGAAGTAACTTTTTTTAATCTTATTGTAAATATATTTCTAAACCTAACTATTGTATAGTTAAACCCATTGCTAGAACCATATTCACTTGTCTCCTAATCAACCTTTAGAGCTAAAGGGTCATTCAACTCTTCTAAACTATAAACACTTACAAACTCATTGTAATATTCATATTTATCTAAATACTCTTTTATTTTTCAAAACATAATTACCCTTATATAATATCTACTGAGCCGTAGCCACCTGTTAGAACTTCTGGATTATCTATACCATATATTTTATATAGAGTTGCCGCAATAGAGATTGGTTCAATCCATTCTGTGCCATCTTTTGGTTTCATCCATAATCTATTTAGTGAACCTGTAACATCTAGTTTTGTCTCTCCTACTACTCCTCTATGGTTAAAGTATCCTTTTCCTCCAAAAATATAGTAATTTTGTAAATTACCATGGTCCCAGCCATTTGCTGAGTTTAAATTTACATTTCTACCAAACTCTGCAAATAGCATAATATTTATTTTATCTATTTTACCAATAGCTTTTAAATGTGCTATAGCTGAATTTATTGCACTAAATAGTGCATTTGCTCTAGTTACATAATCTCTTGCATTGTTATGGTCATCCCAACCACCTAAACCACCAGTTCCCATTGTTACAACTTTTGTATCACTACTTTTATCTAGTAGTTTTATTGCAGCTTCTAGCTTTTTAGCAAAATTACTATTTTTATCATAGTTATTATTGCCTAAATCTGGGGTTTTTGTCTCTTTTATTCTATCTATGAATTTAGCCAACTCTCCTCTTTTTGATAGAGCATCTTTAATTTTTCCATTTTTATTATTTAATTGTGCAAGTTCATCCATCTTTTTAGTTAATGCTGGGTCAAATCCACCCTCTGCATCACTCTTGGCATAATTTTTATTTTTTCTCTCCTCTTTAGTGTAGTAGAGCCAATTTCTTATAGTCCACCTAGTTCTCTCATATGGGTTGTCAAAGTTCTCATCAACACCAACAGCTCTTAGATAGCTTGGTGTTGGTATATCACCATCTGTATAAAAATTAGATTCACCCTCCATTGTAACAAATGGCATAAATGTATTACTATCTAGCACCCCATTAGAGTTTAAGATATTAGCCAAATTAGATACAACTCCAGCTGCACCATTGGTGTCAAAAGTTCCTTTTTGATTTTGCTCTGTGCAAACACCATGAGCCTTATTGCCCTCTTTTTCTCTAACTGCCGAATAACAAGCTCTATAGATTGTCATATCACCACTATTTAGCAAATTCTCTAAATACTCTCCACCAGCCTCTTTCCAAAAGTTATTTTTAGTTTTTGTTATATCTCCAAAGTGTGCACTGTAACTACTTTGAGAATTCTCTTTTATCTCATCAATATTTGTTAAATTACCAGCTAATTGACTAGCTCCTCCATACATATAGATAATAATGGTTTGTGCATCATAATCTCTTTTTGAAAAATCTATTTTAGAGATATCCAGTTTTGATGCATAGCTATAGCTAGGCATAAGTATAGATACTCCTGATACTAATGACAATTTTATAAAATCTCTTCTTTTCATTACTCTACCTCACTTTGCGTATATGTCTCTTCTAATCTTGAAATATAGTCTAAAATAACTCTTGCTATATTTATCCTTCGCGCTCTTCTATCTTTTTCTTCATTACTATTTTTCCTAATTACTAAATTAAACTCATTTTTTAACTCTCCATTTTCCATCATATGGCTTATGAATAGTTTATATTCAGCCTCTTTAGCGCCTCTTCCAATTGTTGATTTAAATAGATAATTTATATAGTTTTTTAAACTCTGCTCTTGGTTATCTTCATTTAAAACAAAGTTATCTGTATTTATAAACAGATCTCCCCAGCCATCATATTTCCAACTGTCTCTATTTGTCTCATCTGGATATGACCAATTTAAAAGAATTCTCTCTCTTATATATTTATTATATACTGCAAATGATAGAGTATCTAATGGAACTCTATTTAATTTTCCAAGTTTATACTTCATTGCAGCTTGATGCATTTCATTTAATCTTACTTTAAAAACATAGATTTCTCTTTTTGCAACTTTAAAGTTCATCTTTTTTGTAAATGAAAAGAATCTCTCTTCTGCACTTAATGCTCTTTTATTATTAAGTAGATACTCTTTAGAAAATAGTATCTGTTTTAAAATATCTTCCCATTTTTGGGGTTTACTTGAAACTATTTTATCTATTATGATAGCTTTTCTGCTCTTGCTTTTATTAGGAAAGAAAAAATCTACCAATCTTTTTGTAACACCATAAGTAAACTCTTTGGATTTTACCAACTCTCTATAGAAATCTTCACCTGTATATAGAGTTGTATTAAATAGCTTAATTGGAGTATGATTTTTATTAAGTGTTACCTCTAGTGTATCACTATCTCTGTTTAATTTCCAGTTTTGTAGAGCTTTTCCTGCCAAAGGAACATGCTTGTCGTTAGTATCTAATGTAAAAATTTCTAACATCTCTCTACCGTTATCTTCTGGGCTTCTGAATCTGCGCCAATTATCTTCGCTCATCATATGAACATATGTTATATATCTCATTCCACTATCGATATCAAGCATATTAACTAATCTATTATATACTCTAGATATATCTGGAGTAGAGGTAGAGGTAAGCTCATAAGCTGGAGAGAACATAATAGTTTGTGTTAAAATATATGCTTCCCAATTTTCAAAATAGTATCTATCTAACTTATCCATAGCATAAAATCTTGTTAATATGGTTGTAACTTGTGGTTGAGCTGTATATAGAGTAAAATACTCTTCATCTCGTATATGCTTCTCTATAGCGTCTCTGTTGATTTGATTTTTTGTTAAAGAGTCTCGTATATTTGATATAAAATTACCACTATTAACTCTTCTTTCTAAATCTTTAAGAGGATATCCAAAAAATAGAGAGTTTAAAAGATTATTTGCTACTTTTAACTTTTTATCTTTAGGTAGAGCATTAAAATCTTCATCGCTTAACTGCTCTAATCTATATTGATCTGGAGATAATTCTTTATAGTAAAATTGCAAACCTTTATATGAGTAACTTGCTTGTTCATTTTTTGTAGTTGATTGCTCGTTATTACTGCTAGATGAACTGCTATCGTTATTGTTACTATTTTTATAGTTACTACTTGTTCCAATTTTACACGATGCTAAAAGTAGCGTTAAAACTAAAGTAGCAACTCCTTTTATTAAATTTTTTATCATA
>JALSPE010000056.1 GCA_026986085.1 Campylobacteraceae bacterium
TCTCATGTATTGAAGATAGAACTAGAGGAATATAATCTGGATCATATACATCATTATCTATAATTAATATCTTATCACTCGGATTTGTTAATTGCCCACTATCACCACTCTTTTCTACTAAACTGCTGTTTGAATCATTAGTTAATCTACTATTATAGTTATAATCTAACATATCACAACCTGTTAAAAAAAGAAAACTGCTAATTATTAAATATTTTAATTTCATTTACTGTCCTATACATAAATTTAACATAATTATACATATTTAATATTAAAAGTTACTTAATTTAATCATAAAATGGAGTTAATATAATTAATATATTGGTTTTATCAATAGTTATTTATCCTCTTATCTCCCTTATTCCACTCTTTCCAGTCATATTTTGTATCATTTTTGGTTCTTTTAAAGTATAAATTGCCACTATTTCTCCACGCATCTAGTATTATGCCGTTTTGTATATCATTTGAGCCTTTTTTTACTACTATGATAACATTATGCTCATTTAATTTATCTGCATTTGCTCTGCCCCATTTGAAATCAAAGCTTTTAAAGCCTCTGCTATTTATCTCTTTGCTTAAATCCTCGACAAAATGAAAGCATAGACCTCTGCTTCTTTGTCCACTATTTACTAAAAAGTTGTGATATAGTGGAGGGGATACAAGGTTGTAGCTGTTTGCCAACTCTTTAGAGTGAACAACTGCTAGTGTTGCTAACTCTTTTGCCTCTTGTTTGTTGCCTCCAATTGAGATTAACATATTTGTAAGTTTTTCTATTTTTGGATTATCTTTTGGAGTGTATAGTGAAGTATATTTTACACTACTGCAACTATTAAATGTAACTATTATTAATAAAATTGCTAAAATTGCTCTCATATTTTTCCTATTTTTTGTATAATTGTATCAAATTTAAATAAAAGGAATAATTTGAAAAGAGTAATTTTAATACTGCTGATGTCTGTATCTATTTTTGCACAGAATGTAGATTTAAAAGTAAAAAAAGCAATTGTAAAGATATATACATCAGCAAAAGTGCCAAGTTATAAAAAGCCTTGGATAAGTAGAGTAACGCGTTCTAGTGGAAGTGGAGCAGTAATTGGTAATAATTTAATATTGACAAATGCGCATGTTGTAGCAAATCAGACATATCTTGAAGTGCAAAGATTTGATGTTGCAAAGAGATTTATTGGAAAAGTTGTAGCTGTATCTCACGAGCTAGATTTAGCACTTATTACAACAGAAGATAAGAGCTTTTTTAAGGGTATAGAGCCTTTGAAAATAGGCGATTTACCAGAGAGTGAGCAGAAAATTTTAGTCTATGGTTACCCAATGGGAGGAAAAACTCAAAGCGTTACATCTGGTGTAGTCTCAAGAATTGAGCATCAAAGATATGTTCATAGTGGAGAGAAGTTTTTAGCAATTCAAGTTGATGCGGCTATCAACCCAGGGAACAGTGGAGGTCCAGCAATTAGTAATGGCAAAATTACAGGCGTTGTAATGCAAGGTATTACATTTAGTCAAAATATAGGATACCTAGTGCCAACTATTATGATAAAACACTTTTTAAAAGATTGGAGTGATGGGAAAATAGATGGTGTTCCTCAACTTCATATATATATCTCTAAATTAGAGAATCCATCAGCTAAAAGATATTATGGCTTAGATAGTAACCAAACAGGTATTTTAGTAGATAGAGTTATGCCTCTTGGAAATAGTGCTAATAAGTTAAAAAAAGGTGATATTATTTTAAGTATAGATGGTAAAAAAATAGAAGATGACGGCACAGTTGCCTTTAGAAGTGGCGAATATACTTCAGCAAAATACTTAACTGACTTGCATCAATTTGGTGATAAAGTAAAATTAAAAGTTTGGCGAGATAAAAAAGAGTTAGAACTTAATATTACTATGGATAAAAGAGGTGAAAATGTATGGCTTATTAAGACATACCAATATGATAAAGACCCAACTTACTTTATATATGGTGGATATCTTTTCTCTCCATTAGTTGAAAATTTGGTAAATAGTGGCAAGGGTAAAAACTGCTCTATATATGGATTGTTAGATAAATTTGCAACAAAAGATAAAAGAGAACAAGCTATATTATTGGGTGTGTTTGCAGATAGAAGCAATAGGGGTAATCAAGATTTATATAACTATTTACCAGTAAAGGTTAATGGCAAGAAGATAAAAGATTTTAAATTTCTAGTAAAAACAATACTATCTCAAAAAGATGGCTTTATAGTTTTAGAAGATGAAAGCAATAGACAAGTTGTAATAGATGTAAAAGAGGCAAAAGCGAGACATAAAGCTATATTACAAATGTATAATATTGAATATGACAGATCTAAAGATTTAAGAGATAAAAACTTTACAAACGGAATATAAGTGTGCTGTTTGAAGATATAGAGAGTATAAAGAAGCTTACAATTGAGCAAAAAACCAAGTTGTTAAATAGTAACAATAGGTATCAGCTAAAGAGTGGGCTTCATCGCTCTAATATGATGTTAAACCCTCTAAATTTAAAACACTTAAACCAATTAGACAATTTAGAGGCTGATGCAGTTACACTAAATTTAGAAGATGCAATAGCTCCAGCTAGAAAAAAAGAAGCTCTACTTAATATTGCACTTGCTTTAAGTAAACTAAAAGAGACAAATAGCGAAATTATCATAAGAGTAAATCCGTTGAATAAGGGTGGATTAGAGGAGATTAAATTTTTAAAAGATTTTTGCTTTAATGCTGTTAACCTGAGTTCGATGGAGTATCGTAGCCACAGCTTTACAAGGTTTCTCTTAGGCTAAATTAAATTTTTGCAGGACTAACTAGTTAATTCAAAAAAATTTAATGACGCATAAGGGAAACCTTGTAAAGCCCGAAGGGAAGCCAAATAATACACAATCTTTTTTAAATAAAATTCTTGAATTACCTATGGGTAGTCCTGCGAATTTGATTTAAAAAATCTTATGCATTTTTTGGCTTCTGTGACTATGATACTCCATCGAACTCAGGTTATTAGGCTATCAAAGGTAAAAGAGCTTAGCGAAATTATAACTGTTTTAGATATCTTGCCAAAAGAGAAGATGGTTCATATCTCCTTAGAGACAAAAGAGGCATTTGCAAATTTGGCAAAATGGGGTAATATAGATAGATTCGAAAGAGCAAACATAGGAATTTTAGACCTATTATCAGATTTAAAGTTACCACAATCTCTTATTTCCTGCAAAAATGAAACAATATCCTATATATTAACAAAATTTTTAATAGATACCAAAATTGCCTCTGTTGAGCCAACATCATTTATGTATCAAGATTATAAAAATTTAAAAGAGTTTGAAGAGATATCTATTTGGGAAAGAAGCTTAGGCTTTAGAAGCAAAGCTTGTATGGGTCCAGCACAAGTTAAGATAGCAAATAGAGTATTTGCTCCAACAAAAGATGAGATAAACAGAGCCAAAGAGATAAAAGAGGCTTTTGAAGAGTCAAGTAAAAGAGATATTAATGGATTTATGCATAAAAGTTACGGTTTTATAGATGAACCTATATATAAAGATGCATTAAACACACTAAACTCACTAAAAAATTAAAAAAACACCATAAAAAACCACTAAAAATCAAAAATATACCATAAAATGTAACTTTTTTATGT
>JALSPE010000057.1 GCA_026986085.1 Campylobacteraceae bacterium
ACTCTCGGTTGGACACCCTTTTAGGCACTCTGGGTCAATACAGTGGTTACAGCTCATAGAGTTAAATAGCTGCAAAGTATCAGGGAATTGCCCCACTTCCATTTCTCCAACTCTTCTCCACTTAACATCATCTGGATTACCATTTTGCTCATTACAAGCAACCTCACAACAGTGGCAACCAACACAAGCAGTTGCATCGAAATGAAAGCGATACTGCTCTCCACTCTTTAACTCGGGTAAATCAATACTATAGTTACCACACTGCATACCAGTATTTGTTTTATGGTTTATAAAATCTGCAAGTGGTGTATTCTCTGTTAATGGCTTGTCGCCCATTCTGTTCTCCTTTTTAAAAGCTTCAATCTAAAAGCATAAAGCCTTTATTAAGATGTGTGAAGCTTTGCCTCAACCCTTGTTAGCTTTGTGCTTTAAACCTTCAGCCTTTAGCTTACTTCTTCAGTATCGTAAAAATCTCTGTAAATACTTTTGCCCTTTTAGCTTTATCTTCATGTGTCATAGCATATATAGCTTTAGATATATTTAGTGGCACTTTTGAATTTAATTTACTAACGCTATCCTCTTTTATCGCCTTTGGTCTATTCTCTATGATATCTAAGCCTACAGTTCCTTCAAATCTATTCTCATTAGTTAAAAGTTTATATAACTTTAATCCAAATTCAAAAACTTCTAACTCTTCATACTTATATGTTTTTGGCTCTTTTGGTAACTCAAAAGATGGCAATCCACTCTTTTCTAAAATATAATTAATTTTTGTAAAAAATGCTAAAGCACCTTTGCTAAATTGCTTTAAATACCTATCTTCAAAATCTTCAAAACTCTCATTAACCTTTTTATAATCTTTAAATGCTAACAAAAGATATTTTATATGTATCTTTGCTTCAGTAATTGGTAAAGATTTATGTAAGAAGTATCCCTCTCTTGCCTCTTTTGTAATTTTACCACCAATTAATAGATGCACGCCATCAACTCTATTGCCTTCTTCATCTTTTGCTTTACACCCCTCTAGCCCAATATCAGCAATGCCATGCACTCCACACCCTTTAGGACAAGCCGACCAATTTATTCTAATAACACTATCATAAAGCTTTACCTCTTTATTTAAATAGTGAGACATCTCAATTGCATCTGGCTTATTTGGAATTACCCCAAAAGAGCATGTAGCAGTTCCTGCACACGCTATCATATCGTTAAAATAGATATTTTCATATTTACTGTATTTTAAACCTATTTTACTCTCTTCAAAAGATTTTAAATTATCTACACCTAAAATCCATAAATTTTGATCATAACTTATTCTTAAATTGCCATCGCCTAACTCTTGTGCTGTTTTACTAGCTTCTATCATATCTGTGCCACTAAATATACCAGATGGAACAACTATCTTACAAGCAAATTTTCCATCTCTACACAAAACTCTATTTGTAGCATAATTTAAAACTTTTGATGAAACCATAGTAACCCCAGCTTCTCTAGGTTTTATATCTGTAATTGTATATACCTCATCCATAAAATTATCTACACCAACATCATTTAAAAGAAAAAAGAGTCTATTTTTATTACGATTATCTCTATAACCATACTTTTTAAAAGTATCTACTATCGCCTCAAATATATCCACAACCTCATCTTCTAAAACAAATGCATTAGCACTTCTTGTCTGCTCTCCTACTTTTCCACCTAGTTCAATATTAAAACCCCAAACTCCATCTTTTTGAGCCAAAACAAAGGAGCAATCGTGTCCATATATGTTACAACTATTGCTAAGTGAGCCAAGTATTGCGGTATTAAATTTTCTAGGAAGTGTCCCAATATACTCATCATTTTTTAAAAAAACACTTTGCATCTTCTTAATTAAAGAGAAACTATTAATTATATTATCATGAGCATATCCATCAAGTGGGTCTGTAACTATATTTCTTAAATTATCTACACCTGTTTGAAATGTTGTTAAACCAACACTCTCTAACTCTTTTACTACAATTGCTATATCTTTAATATCTATATATCTTAATTCAACTTGCATTCTTGTAGTCAAATCTATATAATTATCTCCATAATCTCTAGCAACCTCTCCTATTTTATTAGCTTGAATAGAATTTAATTGACCACCAGGAACTCTAACTCTAAGCATAAAGTCACCATCTTTAATAAAGTAGCCAAAACACTTTAAAAAAAATGCACTATCCTCTTTTGATAGATTATCCCAACCTAATTTAGCAATCTCATCTAATCTATTATATACCTCTATTGGCTTCTTTAACTCTTTTAATGCTTCGATTTTATTTATTTTTTTACTTCTATTATCTTTTGCTTGTTGAAGTTGCAACATAATTTGTATCTCCAATTATCTATTTTAATTAATGTCATAGTATAGTAAAAATATATAAAATTTTACTTTTACTCCAGATTATGCAATAAGTTTTAACAAAACTCCAATTACTTTTACTATAATATTTTATTTTATTTTTCGTATTATAATTAAAAAATATATAATTAGTTGCTTAAAATTTAATCACATATAATGTTATTTTTTAAGCTATAATTTTCTTATAGAAAAAATAAGGAGTATTTATGGCAGGATTTAAAGCACTAAAAGGACAAGGACACTTTCCTACTCTTTTTATGGCGTTTTTATATTTTGATATGAGTTTTATGGTTTGGACGATGCTAGGTCCATTATCGACAGAGATTGCAGAGGCATTAGCAAAAAATGGATTTATGATTACGCCTTCACAAAAGGCAACTTTACTTTCACTTCCAATTTTGAGTGGTGCAATTTTAAGAATTTTACTTGGATTCTTAGTTGATAAAATTGGTGCTAAAAAGACAGCATTAATTGCACAAGCTATAGTAATTGGCTCATTACTATTGGCTTTTTTGCAAGGAGATAATATAACCTATTCTCAACTACTATTAGTTGCATTTGGATTAGGTTTTGCTGGTGCTTCATTTGCAGTTGCTCTGCCTCAAGCTGGGCAATGGTATCCACCAAAGCTTCAAGGAGTTGTGCTTGGTGTTGCAGGTGCTGGTAATATCGGTGTTGTTTTAGACTTTATATTTGCTCCAAAAATTGCAGAGCTTTGGGGTTGGAGTGCAGTATTTGGTGTTGGTGCAGCAGCAGCGATTGTAGTTTGGATTGCATACCTTTTCTTAGCAAAAGATGCACCAAAAGAGGTTTACACACCAAGACCCAAAAAAGTAAGCGACTACTTAAAGTTACTAAAAGATAAAGATACTTGGTGGTTTAACCTTTTTTATGCTGTTAGCTTTGGTGGATTTGTTGGATTTGCAGGGTATATGAAAGTTTACTTAATGAATACATATCAAGTAGATATGGCAGAGATTGGTAAAGCTATCTTAAATGAAGATAATGTAAAAGTTGTTGCAGGTTATTTTGGAGCATTAACAATATTTGCTGGAGCAGTGCTTAGACCAGTTGGAGGAGCAATTGCAGATAAAATTGGTGGAGTTAAGTCTCTATATATCTTCTTTGGAGCAGTAGCAGCACTTGCAGTAGTAATTGCAATGGCGAAATTACCATTTTGGTTAGCAATTGTAGTATTGTTTTTAATTATGGCAAACTTAGGTATGGCAAATGGTGCAGTATTCCAACTTGTTCC
>JALSPE010000058.1 GCA_026986085.1 Campylobacteraceae bacterium
TACCTTTAAATCATTTAAATTACTGCTATTTATGTTAATCCCTGCTTCTACTTTTGCTTTTTGTTCCTCTAAAAGGCTTTTGCTTTTTTGAAAACTTTGAATTTTACTCTCTAAACTATCTAACTCACTTTTAGTTTTATCAATTTTAGGGGTATTGCCCTCTATAAATGGATGCTCTATTGACCCACAAAGTGGGCAAGGCTCTCCACTACTTAAACTATCTCTATATGCTTGAAGATTTTGAACCTTTTGAGCTAATGCTAAATTGTCTCTTAAGACTCTTTGGTTATCTAATAGTAATTTTAGCTTAGATTCAATATCGTATATATCTTTTTCAAGAGGTAATTTATCACTAGAGAGTCTATTTAAAGCTTCATCTATATTCTCTATACTATCTTTGACCTCTTGACCTCTATTTACCGTTAAAAGAAGCTCATTAACTCTCTCTTTCTCTCTATTTATCTCATCTCTTTGGCTCTTTATTTTGCTAATATCTCCACCAAAATCAAGCTCTTTTACTCTCTTTGCCTCTTTATCAAGTAAGCTATTTTTTTCTCTTTTTTTGATATTTAAATCTTTTAAACTATTCTCAATACTTTTAAGATTTTTTATATCTTCATCTCTGGTTTTATTTAAATTATCAATTTTTATATTAATCTCTTTTAATGCTATTTTGGTATCAGTCTCTCTTTCAATCCAAGATTTTATCAAAGGAATATCCTCTTTTAGAGTCTCATAATTTTTATTTAACTCTTTTTGCTCTCTTTTTTGCTTTAGTGTATCTTCATTTTTCTCTAAAAGCTGTAAGTTACTATCTATTTTTTCATCTAACTTTTTAATATAGTTTTCTACTGTTTGTAACTGAACTTCCTTCTCTTTTAGCTCTTTTACTTTATGATTTATATCTATATCTAACTCTATCGTCTTTTGCAAAATAGGTTTTCTTTTTATATATAACTCTTTTTTATCTGTTAGAATTTTCTCTAAATTATCTTTAGAGCTTTTCAACTCATCTAACTCTTTTTCTACCCCAATAAACTCTCTTTTTTTTGCAATTAGCAATTTGTCTATCTCTTGCCTATCTTTTATATCTCTTTGCAAATCTAAATATATATGCTCAACTTTTAATGCATCTTTAATTTTGCCTATTAAGCTATTTTTTGGCTTAAACTCTTTAATTTTATCTTCTAATTTTTCTAAATTTAAATTATATCTATTAAGGCTCTCTCTAAAGTTGTTTAAACTACTAAAACTATTTTTTATTTTGCTTAATCTTTCTATATTTACCTGAAGAGCATCATACTTTTTTTGGTTTAACTTTAAACTCTCTTTCAACTCTTTTTCTCTATTTGGCTCAAGAAGCTCTATGCTACCAACACTCTTTCTTAAAAGCTCTCTTTCTATCTTTATATCTTTTGTCTGTTCATAAACTTTAGATGATATTTCAGAGTATATCTTGGTGCCTGTAATCTCTTCTAAAAGTGGTGCTCTCTCATTAGCATCTGCTTTCAAAAAGATATCAAAGCCACCTTGAGCTAAAAGCATAGAGCGACGCATCTTATCAAAATCTAAGCCACAAATCTTCTCTACTGCATCTGGAACATCTCTTAACCTATCTTCTAAGATATCTCCTTTTTCATTATAAACTTCGTGCCTTGGATTTTGTAAATCGCCATCACTCTTTTTTCTTGAGCGATGTTGATACCAAAATGTGCGATACCTTTTACCATTTACTTCAAATAAAACTTCGCTAAAGCATTCACCCTCTCCTTTACTCATTATCTCATTTTCACTCTTTGTTATCTTGTTGAGTCTAGGAGTTCTTGCATATAAAGATAGAGATATTGCATCTAAAATAGTGCTTTTACCAGATCCTGTAGCTCCAACAATTGCAAATAATCCATCTTCTGTAAATCTTTTATCTTCAAAATCAATCTCCCACTCTCCAGTAAGAGAGTTTAAATTTTTAAACCTAAGTTTTAATATCTTCACATTTTGCCCTTATCTGCACAAATTTTTTAACTCTCTTCTTGAACTCTTATTACCATCTCTTTATAGAGAGCTTTTAATTCGTCTCTTTGACTCTCATCTACTTCATTAAAATCCAAGCATCTATCAAATACCTCATATATGTCTAAATCCTCTAAGCTTTTAGTAGTATCCTCTTTTTGTAAGGCTCTAGTGTTGTAAGTTCTGTTTTTTACTCTTAAAACTTCTACTTTAGAACCATCTAAAATCTTGTCAATTATATCTGTTAAATTACCTGCTACTTCGCTACTCTCATATACTACTTCTACCCATATAGAGATATCTTTGGCTATCAACTCTTTTAATCTCTTTTCTATTTTCTCCAAATTGCCTTTTATCTGCTCTAACTCTTGAAATTTTGGCACATTTATTGTCTTAATTTCAATATCTTTATCTATCTCTAAAATAGTAATACTCTTTTGTTGTTTAGCTTCATTAAAGCCCATTGCAAGGGGTGAACCACTATATCTTATATACTCATTTTCCCCAACACTTTGAGGAATATGCAAGTGTCCTAATGCTACATAATCAAAATTTTTATCAAAAATATCTGCACCCACATAACCTAATGAGCCAACATATAACTCTCGAACACCATCCCCAATTTTTGTATTCTCACCAGCTACAAACATATGCCCCATCGCTACTATTTTTTGACTCTTATCTTGCTTCTGTTTTGCTAATTTAGATACCTCTTGGTAGTGTCTTTTAATAGCCTCTATTACCTTTTTCTCTTTTGTCTCTACACTCTCTCCATATTCGCTATCTCGTAAATCTCTATCTCTTAAATATGGCACAGCACAAATAATTACTTCGCTATCATCTACCCTTAACTTTAAAACCTCTTCTTCTAAATTATCAACTCTAGCAACTACATATACATTTAAAAACTTTAAAACCTCTTTTGGAGCTTCTAAAAAAGATGGAGAGTCGTGGTTTCCAGCTGTAACAACAATATGCTTACATACCTTTGCCTTTGCCACTTTAAAAAGAAAATTAAAATATATCTCTACAGCTCTATTGCTAGGTGTTGTAGTATCAAAAATATCTCCACTTATTAAGAGTATATCTATCTCTTCATCAGATATAATCTTAACAATCCAATCTAAAAACTCTTCAAACTCTTGGTATCTTTTATTCCCATATAACTGTTTTCCTATATGCCAATCTGATGTATGTAGTATTTTCATTAATCTCTCTATTTAAATAGTTTTTTAAACTTAATTTACAGTAAGTTTGTCAAAGTAGTGCTTGTAATTGATGTTAAACTCTTTTGACAAATTAATACTATCGTAAAATAAGAGTTAAATAGTATCTTAATTTTTGAAATATAGATAACCTTTTAATTAATATACTTTTACTCTTCTTTAAGCTAATATTAGCCTCTTTTAACTCTTTGGGTTCAAAATTACTAATTTGCATCTAAAATCTTCTCTATCTCATATAGTGAGTTTCTATTCTTTAATCTAAATTTAATCTCTATTCTTCTTGAGGCATCTTTATCCTCTTCTCCATCAATTAAGACTCTATCAAGATATGACCTACCTTGAGCTACTAAATATTGCTGTAAATTATAATCTTTTGCAACTTTAAGTGTTAAAAGATACTTCATAACAGACAATGCTCTATCTTGAGATAGTTTTAAATTGTAAATATAACCACCGTCACTATCTGTATGCCCCTCTATTACTATAGTATCAATATTTGGTGCAATAGATGGATTGTTAAATAGAGTTTTTATATAATTTGTAAAACTCTTTTTAAGTTGCTCTTTTGCTTCATCTTTTAACTCACTGCTACCTTTTTCAAAAAGTATATTAGAACTTAACTTTAAAGAGCCATCTTTTGTAACATCAATACTGTTTCCTAAAGATTTCTTCAACTCCTCTATTACTCTTAATCTAAAACCAGTTAGATACTTTATCTTCTCTCTTTTACTCTGCAACTCTTTTAAGATAGCTTCATATTTACTCTGTTTCTCATCTAAGGCTTCTAAGAGTTTTAGCATCTTCTCTTGAGTTACATTTAATTCATCCTCTTTTTTTGTTAAAGAGTTAGAGAGTATCAATACTCTATCTTTATAATTTTCTAATTTTTTTACAGTTTCATTACTCTCTTTTAATAGGTTTTGTAAAATAATAACTTTTCCATTTAATTTATCAATAGAGCTATTTTTTGCCAAAAGTATCTGATTTAATCTTTTTAACTCATTAGCCTTTAGTTTTAGCTCATTTTCTGTTAATATAAGGCTACTTTTTGTTTTATTTAACTCTTTGTCTCTATTTGAAAGTAGTGATTTTAATTCAACTATCTCATCCTCTTTTAACTTTATAATCTCTAAGTTTTTTTTGATGGTTTTTTCTTGCAGAGTAACTTTTTGGTTTAATTTGTTTACGCTATTTATATTTTTTTTTAAATTCTGTTGAGTTTTACTTAAAGCATCCTCTTTAGCTTTTAAATTCTCTCTTAGCGTAGTAGATTTAGAGATAATTGCACCAATAAGCAGTATAAAAACAAACAATAAACCAGCCATTAAATCTGCATAAGATATCCAAAAATTACTGCTATTGCTACTATCTCTTTTTCTAAACATATCTCTACTCTTTTAAACTTTTAATAGCTAATATAACACTTTGTAACTCTTTTACAGAAGTTGCAAGTTGGGTATCTACCTTTTTTAATGCCTTATCTAAATCTAAATCAAAACTACTTAACAATTTATGTAACTCTTTTGCACTATTGTTAAACTCTTGAATATTTTTCTCTAAACTATCTTTAGCATCTATTGCATTAGAGTTTTGCTGCATTAGAGTTACAACTTGCTCTAATTTAGACGCCTCTTTAATTAAGCTACCCTCTATCTCTCTTAATCCTCTGTTTGTTTTATCTATAATTGTCTCGTAACTCTTTAAATGCTCTCTATTTATCTCTTTTATAAAGTCAAGATTAAATGTATCTTTTAATGCATTTATAAGCTCATTATCTCTAACTGCTTTTTGGTCATATTTAAACTTTAACAACTCTCTTTGAGACCAGATATATTTAGAGTATATATCCTCTAAGGCTTGAGTATATCTCTCTATTTTAGATAATCCAAGCTTTTCAAAAAATGTCCATAAAAGAGATAAAAATATACCAAAAATAGATGCATAAAAGGCTGTTCCAACTCCACTTAAAAGTTTAGATATTTCACTATCTAACTCTTTTGTATTATTAGCAGTAAAATCTGGCATAGATATCGCAATTGCTATAAATGTTCCCAAAATCCCAAGCATTGGAAAAACACTAGAGGCTACTTTTGCAAAGTTATCATCTCTTACGCTTTTAAAATAACCTTCTAAAAACTCTCTTACACTTAAAACAGATTTAGTATGACCACCTATCGTTAAAGATGTAGTCTCTAAGCTATTTTCCAATTCATTTTTTGTAGTATCAAACTGCTTTTTTATTTTGCACTCTGCAATATAAGCATTATGGGGTATAAATATAAGAAATATAAGATATATAAAAAGTAAAATATAAAGTGTCTCTATATGTATATTTACAAAATTAATTACTTCAAAGTAGTTAGCACCAACAGCTAAAATTATAAGTGTTGGAAAGAGAGCTATGGTTAAGTATCTTCCAAAACAGCTACCACTATATCCACTATTCATAAAAATCCTTTTTTTAATATTTTATCTAAAATATTAAAATAATGCAATAGACTTCTTGCGAAACTCATGAATTGAGAATATTGTTTAGTGTATATTAGATTTTATTTTATATCTTTGAAGGACTAGCCTTAGCTAATTCAAAAAGATAGAGAATGAAAGATGATGTGCAATAAAAAATATGCTCTTTCATTGAGTTTTGCAAGAAGTCTAATATATATTGCAACAGAAGAGAAACATTAAGAGTTCATAATATCATAAGGTCTTTTTATCTTCTCTACTAAAGATGCTACACTCAAAGCCCTACCTTCTCTTGCAAACTCTTTACCAGCTAAAAAAACTACTGTAGTAGGTATAGAAAATACACCAAAAGCAGCAGCAATATCTAATTGATTTTTAGCATCAATAAATATCTGCTCTATTTTTGGAAAATTCTCTTTAAAAGCCTCACTTATTTTTGGTTTTAAAACATCACACACACTACAGTTATCTCCCCAAAAATACAACATAACGCCATCGCTCTTCTCTATTATCTCATTTATATCTTCTAGCGTCATACTCTCTCCTTAATCTATACAAAGCTTGGTGCATCATTTGCAAATAGTATTAAATCGCCACTCTTTGTAGTCTTTGCTAAAAACTCTTCAAAGTTACTTTTCTCTTTTAAGTGTATAAGTTTATCGCTATCTACAAACTCTTTAAAAATATGATAATTCAACTCTCCTGTTACTACTACAACATCAAAAACTTCATTTGCCCTCTTTGCTATTTTTATATTTAACTTATCATCAACCTCTACAAGACCTGGAGTAATTACAACTTTTCTACCCTCATACTCAGTTGCCAACTCAAATGAGCTTAACATTCCATCTATATTACCATTAAAGCTATCATCAATTATAACCTTTCCACCAGCTTCTATCTTTTGTAATCTATGCTCTACTGGAGGTATTTTTTTTAGAGCTTCTTTAATCTTTTCATCTTCTACGCCTAGCTCTTTTGCTACTTTTATTGCTGCTGCTAAATTTATGGCATTAAAATCACCTAAAATATTTGCACAGTAATACTCTTGATCTAATTCAAAACATACGCCATCAAGTGTTGCTTTTATATCTTTAATATCGTGTCCAAAAAGTTCAACTTTTGGGTTTGTGCTTTTTACATTTGCACTAATATGAATCCACGCTTTTTTAAGGTTGTTAGATTTTATAATCTCCATTTTTGTATTGCGTATATTCTCTAAAGATTTAAAATACTCAATATGTGCTGGTCCAACAGTTCCAACAATGGCATATTGAGGATTTACAAATGTAGCAATTTCGTAAATATCCCCCTTTTGCCTTGCTCCCATCTCTACAATATACACTTGAGCATCATCTGGTAAATCTTCGTTTATATCTTTTATAATTCCACCTAAAGTATTTACAGAACGAGGGGTTGCATATACACTATATTTAGTGCCCAAAAGCTCTTTAATAAAATTTTTTATACTTGTTTTCCCATAACTTGCAGTAACACCAATTACTATTAAATCTTCTCTCTTCTCTAGCTTCTCTTTTGCCATATCTTTATATTTGTTAAAAAGAATTTTTTCAATTATGATAGATGTTATCCAAGCCAATAGAATTGGAACTAAAAGAAGCGTAGTTTTAGTTAAAAAGTATATAGCCAAAGTGTATATAATTAGTGCTATAAAAAATCTCTTAACCCTGCCTGTTAAAACCAAAGGTTTATCTAATTTTTTATACCAAATATATAAAGCAATAGCATAAATAGCTAAAACAATTGGCTGAAGATAATTTAACTTAGCAAACCCTAAAGACTCATAAGCAGCAAAAGGAACTAAAAAATAGAAGATATTCCACATAGGTTTTGTATGGTGAAAAACTACTCTGTTTAATCTGTAACTATACCACTGTGCTGTAGTTATAAAGTAATATCCCAATAGCAGAACAAATGCAAAGTAGGTTAAAAGATTTACTATAATTAAATTATTCATAAAGCTCCTTGTAGCTCTTGCTCAATACTCTGAGCAATAAATTTAGAATTATTTATAAAAAAGAAGTGGTCTCCATCTAGTGGAAATAGTTTAGAGTTTTCAATTAAACTCTCAATCTTTTCACCACTCCACAGAGGCGTAGCACTATCCTCTTTGCCCCAAAATAGCAAAGCTTTCCCTTTATAGTTTTTAAAGTTATCTTCAAAATACTCATCTACAACATTTTTAAATGTCTCATACATCCCATGATTCATACTCTTTGCATCATCTGCAACAAATAGCTCTCTAAATTTTTTAATACCCAAAGGTTTAAGCATTTTAAACATTGCAATTTTTACTTTTACGCCAAGAGGTTTAGGCACTAAAACCCCAGCACTAGATAGTAATACCAAGTTTGGAGGATTAAGCAAAGTTGCCACCTTACCACCAAATGAGTGCCCAACTATAACCTCTGGTTCTATATTCAACTCTTCTAAAAATATTTTAATAATATTTGCATAATCTTTTGTTGTTAAAATATTACTGTTTGGGCTATTTCCAAAACCAGGCATATCGATATATATATGCTTATAATCTTTTAAATAACTTTTAAAATTGCCATGAAGTGCCTCTTTACTGCTACCCCAACCGTGTAAAAAAAGAATCACTCTACTTGAGTCTCCCACTTGAATATAAGATATTTTATATCTGTTATTATTATATTTTATCTCTTTTATTGCCATTATTGAGCTGCCGTCTCTCTCTCTACCATAACTGTTGGAACTCTTAACTTTTGCATTCTATCATATCCATATATATCCCCAAAGAAGTTTACTACACCATTTTCTACATAAGCAGTTAAATATACAACATGAACAGGTATCTTTTGATCTAAATTAACATACTTTGTCTTTTTAGCTTTAAGTATCTGACCAACCTCTTCAAATTTCTGTTTTGTATAGAATGTTGATACATGCCCCAATAGTTTTAAAGGTTTCTCTAAACGCATACATCCATGGCTAAATGCTCTTTGTTGATACTTAAAGAGCTTTTTATTGTTTGTGTCATGCATATATACAGAGTATCTATTTGGAAACATAAACTTAACTCTACCCAATGCATTTCTAGAGCCCGATTGCTCTATAATTTTATATGGAAGCTCCTTATTAGCCCACTCTGGTTTAAGATACTCTTTCCAATTTATAGTTTTTGGATTAATTGTTGGGCTATCTAATCCATAATCTTTTTTAACAACCATATTGTGTCGTCTTAAATAGCTTGGGTCTTTTATAATTCTTTTAATCTCCTCTTTTCTTGCAATATTATCTGGAACATTCCAAGTTGGATGAACCGTAATATACTTCATCATAGAGCTAAATATAGGTGTTGGCCAAGATGGTCTCCCTACAATTATTTTAAATTCCAAACTCTTTTGTCCATTTTCAAAGAGTCTAAATTTATACTCTGGAACATTTGCTAAAATATATGTATCCCAGCCTGTTGGTTTAAGTAATTTAACTCTCTCTATATTTAATTTAATTTTATACTTTTGAACAGGAGATACAGCCGAATTATAAGCATCAATTAATGGGTAAAATTGTGGCATTTGTGGAACATATGGCTCAAGTATAGATTTAATAGAAGCACCACTATTTAATTTAGCTAAAATATCACTACTGCTTACATACTCTTCATAAAACTCATAACTTGCATTTGGATTTTTTGCTCTTAGTGCAGCTTTAAACCCTTCTGTATCAATACAGCTATTAGCTAAATTTTTTGTATATTCAACCAGCAATTTATTTAAAGTGTTTTCATCATTACTCTCTCTATATTTTGCAATCATTGGTTGTAAATCACATATCGATGAGTAGGTATCTGATTGTAAAATATCTAAAAATTCACTCTTTTGGCTACTACTCCAACCAGTTTGAACAACAGCTTTTGAATTTTTTGCAGGTTTAACTGCATCTGTATTGGCACATCCAGCAAAAAAAATAGATGCTAAAGATGTAGCTAGTGTAATATCTCTTAACTTCATTTAAAACCCCCTATAACAATTAACTCTATTTTATTCAAAAAATGCTTTAATATTAATTATTATTAGCCATAAAAGATACTACTTTTATCGTTTAAATATTTAGCACAACTTAGAGCAGAGCTAAAGGCAAAATGAAAATTGTATCCTCCAAGCTCTCCAGTTACATCTAATACTTCACCTAAAAAGTATAAATTATTAATCAATTTTGACTCAAAAGTAAAGTTTTCTATTCTATCTAAATCTATTCCACCTTTTGTGACTTCAGCCTTGCTATACCCAAATGTTCCAGCTGGTGCAAATTTATAACTTTTAAGTTGTTCTAATTTTTTAAACTCATCTTTGCTTAAATTTAATCCATTTTTATCATCTATATTCAACTTACTTAAAAAAGCTTTTGCAACACTTTTTGGTAAAGGCAAAAGATTAGAGAGGCTTTTTTTAGAGCCTTTTATTGAAAAAAGTTCAAAATTGGGTAAAAAATCTATCTCTATCTCTCCCTTACTCCAATATAAAGAGGCATTTAAAATTGCAGGACCACTAACTCCTCTGTGGGCAAATAGCAAAGAGCCACTAAAGCTCTTTTTACCCACTTTTACATCCACATCTACACTCACTCCGCTAAGCTCTTTAAAAAAGTTTTCTTTAGGTTGCAGGGTAAACCCAACAAGTGCTGGGTTTAAGCTATTAACACTATGTCCAAACTCCTTTGCAATATCAAAACCAATTGAGGTTGCTCCAATTTTAGCAAAGCTTAAACCTCCACTAGATACTATTAGATTTTTAGATAAAAATAACCCATTTGTTGTATCTACTTCAAATATATCATCTCTCTTTTTAACACTTAAAACTTTGCAATTTAAACTACTTTTAACACCTTTTATACCATTTATTAAAATATCTAATATCTCTTTAGAGCTACTTTTACAAAAAAATTGAGTCTCATTTTTTACAGTGTAATTTAGACCTCTTGAGATAAAGTAGTCAAATATAACACTGCTAGGATACTCTTTTAAAAACTCTTTTAAAAAACTCTTTTTTGCCAAATAGTTACCTGCATAAACCCTTTTATTAGTAAAGTTGCATCTTCCTCCACCAGAAATTAATACCTTAGCGCCAAATTTAGAATTGTTTTCTAAAATAATAGTATCTCTTTTTTCTCTTAAATTCGAGGCAAACATTAAACCACTCGCCCCTCCACCAATAACTATATTTTCATATATCTTCATTTAGAGTCTTTGCATCTTTTTAAGACCTATCTTAACCAACTCTTGCACACTTCCACTCTCTCCATTAAGTGCCTTTTTAATAGCATCTTTTTTAAACCCTAACGATTCAAGAGCCAAAGACGCCTCTAAGGTTGCACCACTATCGCTACTCTTATCTTCATTTCCACTTACTATAAAGTCTGCAAGTTCAACCAAAATTCTACTCGCAGCTTTTGGTCCAATACCAGGGACTCTCTTTAGCATACCAACATCTTTAGCCGATACAATCTTTGCAAATGTCTCAGGTGTAAATGTGGAGCATACAGCCAAAGCAACTTTAGGACCAACTCCATTAATTTTCAGCAGAGTATCAAACATTCTCTTTTCATCTTTTGTAACAAAGCCATAGAGTGCATTTGTATCCTCTCGTATAATTTGTGTAGTAAATAGTTTTACATCATTAGAGTCAATTGCACTAGAGCTATTAATTGATACAAAAACCTCATGTGTAAAGCCAAAAACTAAAATATGTAAAAGTGTTGGCTCTTTATAAACAATTTTACCTTCAATTCCTACAATCATAAATTACCTTTTTTTAGCATATTATAGTTATAATTCATTAAAAAAGATATAAGATGCGTATAAAATCGATTTTTTCTAATAGTGGTGGTATTCTTTTTTCTAGAATTTTTGGCTTTATAAGAGATACTATGATGGCATCAATTTTAGGTGCAAATATCTATAGTGATATCTTTGCAGTTGCCTTTAAACTACCAAACTTTTTTCGCCGTATATTTGCCGAGGGTGCATTTATGCAAAGTTTTATACCATCATTTAGTGCAGCTAAATATAAAACAATTTTTAGTATAAAAGTTATTTTATATCTTCTTGGCACTATAATATTTCTATCTATTTTGGTTAATATATTCTCTTACCCAATCAGCAAGGTATTAGCCCCCGGGTTTAGCGTAGATAATTTAATCTTGGCATCTAAATATGTTGCAATTCAATTTTGGTATCTGCCTTTAATATTTTTAGTAACATATCTAGGCTCCTTGTTGCAATATAAAGAGCATTTTGCCACAACAGCATTTGCTACAACACTACTTAATATTGCTATTATACTCTCTATGCTTCTATATAAAAACTCATCAAAAGAGGAGATACTCCTTGCTATGAGCTGGGGAGTAATAGCTGGTGGAATACTTCAGTTAATTGCCCACATTATTGTAGCTAAACGCTTTAAAATATTAAAACTATTTAGATATGGGGCAACAAATTTTAAATCAAAAAAAGAGGCAGTAAAAAGAGATACCAACAGATTTTTTAAAAACTTTTTTCCTGCAATTTGGGGTAATTCAACACTACAAATTATGTCATTTTTAGATACTTGGTTGGCATCTTTTTTAGTTGCAGGTTCAATTAGCTATCTATATTACGGAAATAGAATCTTTCAGCTACCTCTTGCACTCTTTGCTATAGCAGTATCAACAGCAATATTCCCTTCAGTTACAAAAAAGATAAAATTAAACGATAAAGTTGCTGCATTAATAGAGTTTAGAAAAGCCTTTTGGATACTTTTGTATCTCTTGACAGCAGCAACTGTAGTTGGAATAATCTACTCAAACGAAATTATATGGTTACTCTTTGAGAGAGGCAACTTTACAAGAGAGAATACCCTCGAAGTTGGCTCTGTATTACTTATGTATATGATTGGGCTTATACCATATGGTTTAAATAAGCTATTTTCTCTTTGGCTATACTCTAACCATCTACAATCTAAAGCTGCAAAAATAGCAACAATTTCTCTTATTATATATACAATATTAGCAGTAATTTTAATGAATTTGCTAGAAGCCCAAGGTTTGGCATTAGCTGGTTCTATAATTGGTTTTTTAAACCTCTTTTTAACATTAAGATATTTTGGTATAGATAATTTATTGAGTATTATTATATTTTCTAAAATCTATAAATATGGTATCATTTTATCGATATTTACTTTTATAGTAGCATCTATTCACATATTATGGTTACATATCAATTAGTAATATCTATTTACAATGTAAAAATTTTAGGGTATAATTACCTTGTATAAAAATAATTAATAAAGGATATGCCATGAACACAAGCATAGTAGGAAAAAATATAGAGCTTACAGAGCCTATAAAAAATTACGCAGAGTCTGCTTTTGAAGCAATTAAGAAGTATAACTTAGATATTATCTCTGCTAATATAATACTCTCTCAAGATAAAAAAGGAATTATAACAACAGAGTTTGTAATTAATGTAAAAGATAAACACACAGTAGTAATTACACAAAAAGATAAAGATCTATACGCATCTATAGACTTAGCATTAGAGAGAGCAAAAAAGAATTTAAGAAGATATGCCGATAAGATAAAAGATAACAACAAAGGTGGCATTAAAAGCCTAGACAATGGCGAAGTAGAACCAAAAGAGAGCGATGATAATGACGACTTTATCCCACTAGAGCCAAAACTATATAAACCTTTAGATTTTGAAGAAGCAAAAGCAATGCTAAATGAATCAGGAGAAAACTTCTTTGTATTTTATGATATAGATGAAAATATGAGAGTCATAACAAAACTAGAAAACGACAAATACGGTCTCTACTAAAAAGAGTGAGCCAATATAAACTTGGCTCATTTTAAAAATTTTAAAACACCCCTAAATTCAATCATACCCACTATATTTGCTACTCCTATTATTTAAGCAATTATAGCTTGTTTTGTCTCTTTATCTACTATCTCTAATTTATTTGACAAATTCAAACCTATTTCACTTTGTAATTGCTCTTTTATTGCAGTAGCCAAATAGTAAGCCAAATATGGTGGCACGGCATTTCCTACCATTTTATATCCTGCTGTTAAATTTTTATAATAAAAGATATGCTCATCAGGAAAAGATTGTATCCTAGCACACTCTCTCACACTAAGTCGCCTATACAAATGCTCATACTCTGGCACAAATATTCGCTTATTTTGCTCGACAAATTGCATCTTTGGAGCTTGAGGATGTAGCGGTGCAT
>JALSPE010000059.1 GCA_026986085.1 Campylobacteraceae bacterium
TTCTTCCTTCAATATTAGGCGATAAAAACTTAAAAAGTAAAAAATCATCTATATATCCATACTCTTTGGTAAGATAGTTTTTAAAAACTTCAAATAGATAACCCTCTGGCAAAAAAGTTTCAAAATATGGAGTAATCTTTTGAGATATATAAAACTTTTGAGTGTTTGGCAAAGATAGAGATATAGAGTTTTTGATATCAAAATCAACATACTCCAACACAAACTCTCTATCTTTTTTCAAAGTAGCAACCAAGCTATTTCGATGTAAAATATCTATCAAAGAAACGCCTTATGTATATTTTAATTTACATTATACCATAAAATATTTATTTTGTAAAGTAATTTATACATTTTGTCTTTAGGTGGATATATAAAGGAAATAAGAGATTAAACCCAAAGCGCATAATAAGTTTGCCATAATTAATGATAGTGCTTAAGTTGTAGGTATTTACAAAAAAATTGAGCTTAACCCAAAGGTTGTAATTTTTTCGTAAATGCCCACAGCACAATGAATATTGCTAGTTTGGTAATTTATATTACATAATTTGGGCTAATAAAAAGACTTTAGCCTTATATTGAAACTAGGTTACTTTAGCTCACCTTGTGTATTATTAAAATCTTATAACCAATATTTATCGTTAAGAGTAAAATTAATCTACCTTAAACTTACCCTCTTTTAACTCTTTTAAAAACTCTTCTATAGAGTATCTCATTCTATATTGTGGTGTCATAATGTGTATTAAAATATCGCCTAAATACACAACTACCCAGTCATCGCTTTCGTCTGCTCCTAGCAGCTCTTCATTGTTTTCTCTAAAAAATACTCTTAAATTATCGTATAGTGCGCTTGTGTGTTTGCCACCTAGTGAATTTACCAAAATAACCTGTTTTGCTATATAGTCGCTATCTTCAAGGTTAAAAACTTCTATATCTTCACCCTTTTTCTCATCTAATAATTTTACAATTGCATCTACTCTCTCTTTAATGCTCATAAATATCCTCTAACTTTTTTCTAAATTATACTCAACTTCCACTTGTTTTTTGATTTTTTTATCCAAATAGTCTAACTTTTTACCCTCTCTAATTTCACTTGAACTTACATCTATGCTCAGTTTAATCTTTTTACATCTATTTAATTTAGAGCAATCTATATCTATATTTTCTCTAGTTACCACAATCCACTCTATCGCACTGTTAAGGTAATTAAATTCACTCCATTTTTCTATATTATTTAAATTATCTGCCCCAATTACAATAGCTTTTATATTATATATTTTACCAAGCTCTCTTAAGGTTTGAACTGTATATACTGCCCTTTTTTGATCTATCTCGTAGCTACTTATCTCTACACCATCAATCTTAAAGCTCTTTTTAACTAACTCTAACCTCTTTTTTGGCTCCACACTAAAATTACTTTTAAATGGGTTTAGGTATGTTGGAACAACTAAAACCCTATCTATAAAATCTAACTTTAAAACCTCTTTTATTATCTCTTTGTGTCCAATGTGAGGTGGGTCAAAACTGCCTCCAAATAGTGCATATGTTGCTTTTTGCTTCATCTCTTTGCTCTTTCTTTAAAATTACTATACAATTATAGCTACTTTAACTCTATTTTAGTAAAATAACATAAAATTAATATGGAGAGATTATGCATACAATTAAAGATATTAATATTGATGGAAAAACTATATTTATAAGATGCGATTTTAATGTTCCTAAAGATGAATTTGGAAATATTACTGATGATAGAAGAATTAGAGCGGCTCTTCCTACAATTAGATACTGTATAGATAGGGGGTGTAAAATTGTCTTGGCTTCTCACTTTGAACGCCCAACAGCAGGAGTTTTTACACCTGAACACTCTTTAGAAGATGTAGCAAAACGCCTAGATACTCTACTTAAAATTAAAAATAGACTATACTTTGATGACTCAAAGAGTGGAGCAGTTATTACGCCTCGTGCTAAAGAGCTTTATGAGAATATGAATTGTGGAGA
The DNA here is from genome assembly GCA_026986085.1 of Campylobacteraceae bacterium. Lineage (GTDB taxonomy): Bacteria > Campylobacterota > Campylobacteria > Campylobacterales > Sulfurovaceae > JAADEQ01. Next base: position 1,996 of record JALSPE010000059.1, read on the forward strand.
TATTTTACTTTTAGAAAATTTACGTTTTGATAAAGGAGAGACTGAAAACTCTCAAGAGTTCGCAAAAGAGCTTAGTCAATTTGGTGAAATTTATATAAATGATGCATTTGGAGCTTGTCATAGAAAACATGCATCTATTGATGCAATTACAAAATTTTACAAAAAAGATAAAAGAGCAGCAGGATTTCTACTCGCAAAAGAGGTAACTTTTTTTAGCAAAATATTAAAAGAGCCTGCTCGTCCATTTGTTGCAATAGTTGGGGGAAGTAAAGTATCTGGTAAACTACAAGCCCTTCATAAACTTATAGATAGCGTTGATAAAATCATAATTGGTGGAGGAATGGCTTTTACTTTTTTAAAGCAGATGGGATACGAAGTTGGAAACTCATTGGTAGAAGATGACTTACTAGAAGAGGCTCAACTTGTAATGGATAAAGCAAAAGCAAAAGGTATTAAGTTGTATCTACCTGTAGATGTGGTTGCAGCTGCCGAATTTAAAGAGAATAGTATAATAAAGTATCTGCCATCTCAAGAGATTCCAAAAAATTGGATGGGTCTAGATATTGGACCAGCATCTTCTAGACTTTTTAGAGAGGTTTTAAATGATGCTCAAACAATTATCTGGAATGGACCTATGGGTGTTTATGAGATGGATAAATTTGCAAAAGGCTCTATTAAAATGAGCCACCATGTAGCAGATACCCACGCAACTACAATTGTTGGTGGAGGAGATACAGCAGATGTAGTAGCTCGTGCTGGAGATATAGATGAGATGACATTTGTAAGCACAGGTGGAGGAGCTAGTTTAAAATTGCTAGAGGGAGAAAGATTACCAGGAATTATTGCACTGGAGGCAGAATAGATGAAATTTTATGCAAACTTTAAAATGAACCACACAAGAGACTCCACTTCAAAATATATAGAACTATTAAACAAAGAGTTAAAAGATACGAACTCTGGGGATATCTTTGTTTTTCCACCAGCAACTGCATTGCAAAAAGGAGAAGACAAAGTTGTAATTGGTGCTCAAAATGGATATTTTGGCAAAAATGGCGCATTTACAGGAGAGATTGGTTTAGAGCAGTTAAAAGAGTTTAATATAGATACAATTTTAATTGGACACAGCGAAAGAAGAGAGATTTTTGGCGAGTCACAAGAGTTTGTAGCTAAAAAATTTGATTATTATAAAAAAGAGAATTTTAATATAATCTACTGTATTGGTGAGCCTTTAGAGGTTAGAGAACAAGGAGTAGAGGCACTTTTTGAATATCTATACTCTCAATTTGAAGGTATCGATACAACTTATAAAAATTTAACAGTTGCATATGAGCCAATTTGGGCAATAGGAACAGGAGTAAGTGCCACAACAGCAGATATAGAGCTAGTTCACAATAGATTAAAAGAGAGATTTAATGTAGAGCTTCTTTATGGTGGTAGTGTAAAGATAGATACTATTGAAGATATTGCAAAAATTGATAGTGTAGATGGTGTTTTGGTTGGCTCTGCTTCACTAAAGGCAGATGAGTTTGCAAAACTTATAAAAAAGGGTCTTGGTGCTTAAAGTTGTTGCAAAAAAAGTAACTTATTTAATATTGGTTCTACTCCTTATATC
>JALSPE010000060.1 GCA_026986085.1 Campylobacteraceae bacterium
GCCTCTATATTTTCAAAATCATCTTCTTTTAGCTTAATAAATATAATTTTCATAATATAGTGCTGTTCAAGAAGTGTATTATAACAATATTTTGATATACTCTTATTAATTTTTTTAAGGAGTCTATTATATCAGAAGGCAAAAGAAGGTCAGATATTGAGTGTGGTATGGATGTTGCAATTGTTTTAAAAGAGGATCAAGCTAGTGGGTATTTAACTTATGGTAAGGTTGTACAAATTTTGACAAAGTCAGCTACTCATCCTCATGGTATTAAAGTAAGGCTATCAACAGGCGAGGTTGGTAGAGTTAAAAAGTTTATAAAATGAGACTTTTTATAGATGGTGATGCATTTCCTAATTTATTAAAACCTATTGTTTTTAGAGCAATAGAGAGGCTTACTATTGATACAAAGGTGGTATCTAATAAAAAAATATCTATTGGCAATAGTAGTAAATTTATAGAATATATTATAGTAGAGCAGGGTGCTGATGTTGCAGATAGAAAGATTGTAGAGCTATGTAATAGTGGCGACTTTGTTATTACAGCCGATATTCCACTAGCAGATGCTATTATATCTTTAGATGCTCACGCAATTGACCATAGAGGTGAGCTTTATACTAAAGAGAATATAAAACAACACTTGGCAATGAGAAACTTAATGGAGAGTATTAGAGAGAGCGGAGAGATAACAAAAGGCCCTAAAGCATTCAGTCAAAAAGATACACACAATTTTGCTAATTCTCTTAATGGACTTCTTGCAAAACTTATAAATTGAGAATATTTATAATAAATTTAGTAATTAGTTTTGGTAGGTTAAAGTAGTTTATAAGCATAAAAGAAATTAATCTCTTTTGCTTACCTCTTGGCATAGTTTTACAAAATATTTTGCATTTTCTACGGGAACATCGGGCAGTATTCCGTGACCTAAATTAAAGATGTGTCTTCCGTCTTTCATAAGTTTGGCAAGAGACTCTACACACTCTTTTGTCGCCTCTTTGCTGTATAGTCTTGTTGGTTCCATATTGCCTTGTAATACATATTTGTCGCCGAGTTTCTCTTTTGCAAGTGCCATTGGAGTTCCCCAATCTACTCCAAATACATCAAAGTTTCCATATACTAAACCTCTCTCAACGAATGATGCTACACCTTTTGGGAACATTATTATTGGAATATGTGGGTATTTACTCTTTAAGTAGTCTGCAATCTCTACCATATATTTCCAGCTAAATTCATCATATTTGCTTGGCTCTATTGCACTTGCCCAGCTATCGAAAATCTGAACAACATCAATACCTGCTTGAATTTGCTTTTCCATATATAGCTTAACAACTTCTGTAACTTTCGCTAAGATGTTGTGCAGAAGCTTGGGGTTTGAATAGATCATCTTTTTGCATATATTGTATGTTTTTGTGCCTTGACCCTCTATCATATATGTTGCTAGTGTCCATGGTGCTCCACAAAAGCCAATTAGGGCTTTATCATCTGCTAATCTCTCTTTGATTAGTTTGATTGTATCGTAAACATAAGTTAGTTTACTAGCAGCTTCTTCGCCACCTATTAATCTATCTAAATCTTCTTGGCTTCTTATTGGGTCTGCAAATTTTGGTCCTTCGCCCTTTACGAAGCTTAAATCCATTCCCATTTCATTTGGAACAACCAAAATATCGCTAAATAAAATTGCAGCATCTACTCCTACAATATCAACTGGCTGAAGTGTTACCTCACAAGCCATTTCGGGATTGTGGCAAAGAGACAAAAAGTCTCCAGCTTTTGCTCTTACCTCCATATACTCTGGAAGGTATCTTCCTGCTTGTCTCATCATCCAAACTGGTGTGTATGGCGTATCTTTACCAAGACATGCATCTATAAAAATTTTATTCATGTGAATTACCACCTTTATGCATAAAATAGAAAGCTAATGCAATAAATAGTATCGATAGCGCAAGAGCCAACATATCAGTTGCATTTCCATAAGTTGTATTCATAGCTCTTTTAAAAAAGCCAACCATTAAAACCATAATAATAACTTTTGCCAATTTGTCTTTTAGTTCATCAAGAGAGTGAATTTCTAAAACTTTTGAAGCTGGGCTTCTCTTTGCAATATCAATTTGAGAGATAAACAATTCATAGAGTCCAAATCCAAAAAGAAACAGAACTATTGCAATCAAATATAGATCAACTGCACCAATAAGATTGCTTACTAAATCTTCATGAAAGTTCTCAGGATGCATATGGTTAATATATACATTAAATACTAATTTAGCAACTCCAATTACATCTGCACTTGCTACAATAAAGAGCAAAACTCCACCAATCATACTAAATATAACAGCAAAAAGAACAAAAAACCTTGTATTCCATAGTGTTCCTTCAAATACTCTCTCTATCATTGATTGATTCTCTAAATCCATCTCCAAATGCTCTTTATCTGTATGTGTCTCTTTCATTAAATATCCTCTAATTCAATCCATTTTTTAGCAATTCTAACTGCATTTGTAGCAGCTCCAACTCTGATTTGATCAGCAACAACCCACATATGTAAGATATTATCCTGGAAGATATCTTTTCTGACTCTTCCTACATATGTGATATCACTGTCTGTTGCAATAATAGGCATAGGGTATATGCCTTGTTCTAAATTATCCATAACCTCTACATCTTCAAAGTTATTTAAGGATAATCTAACTTGCTCTACATCTACTACTATATCATCTGCAAATGTAACTGTTACAGCTTCTGAGTGGCTTCTTAAGACTGGAACCCTAACACAAGTTGCACTAACAGGCACAGATGCACCTAAAATTTTAGTTGTCTCATTTGTCATTTTCATCTCTTCTTTCGTATAGCCATTTTCCATTGGCTTATCTACTTGAGGTATAACATTTAGTGCTATTTGGTGCTGGAATGCTTTATGTTCACTTTCATCAAGTTTAAATGCAAAAAACTCTTGCATTTGACGAACTAACTCTTCCATTCCACTTTTACCTGCGCCACTTGTTGCTTGATAAGTGCTAACATCAACTCTTTTTATTCCACCATATAAATCATATAGAGGTTTTAGAGCTAAAACCATTTGTATTGTAGAGCAGTTTGGGTTTGCAATAATACCCTTTTCTCTCCAAGCCAATATGTCTTGTGGGTTTACCTCTGGAACGACTAAAGGCACTTCTGGATCCATTCTAAAGTGGCTTGTATTATCTATTACAACTGCACCAGCTTCTACTGCATATTTGGCATATTTTTCACTTATACTTCCACCTGCGCTAAAAAAAGCTATATCTATATCTCTGCCTTCAAATACATCTTCGGTAAGCTCTTCGATTTTATATATATTTCCACAGCACTCAACTTCTTCTCCCACACTTCTAGCACTTGCAAGTGGTAAAATATCTCCTACTGGAAAGTTTTGCTCTTCTAATATTCTAAATATCTCTTCGCCTACAGCACCACTTGCACCTACTACTGCTATATTATATAATCTACTCATTTTCTAAATTTTCTCCATTTTCACTATTTTCTTTTTCAGAACTATCTTCATCTCCTGGTTTATCTTTTGGACACTTAGCTATACTTACAACGCTATCACCTTTATCAACATTTACAATAATAACACCACTTGTATTTCTACCAGCTTTTCTAATAGTTTGCATATCTACTCTAATCATTTTCCCTGTGCTTGTTAGTGCCATTAAATCTTGTTCTTCATCAACAATTACACTACCAACAACTTTTTTACCTGTTTTATTGCTAAGTTTCATAGAGATAACGCCACTACCTGCTCTATTTGTTAGGCGATACTCCTCTACATTAGTTCTTTTACCAACACCTTTTTCGCTAACAGTTAGTAGCTCTTGGCTCTCATTTTCGATTACACAAGCATCTACTACATAGTCTCCATCTTGTTTAAATTTGATACCTCTTACACCTCTTGTATTTCTACCTTGGGTTCTAGTTTTATCTAAATCAAATCTAATTACTTGCCCAAGAGCTGTAAAAATCATTAAATATTTAGAAGAGTCTTGAGCTATTTGTGCAGTTACTAGTTCATCATCTTCATCAAGCACAATTGCTCTTACTCCATTGCTTCTAATATTTCCAAATTCATTTAATGCTGTTCTTTTTACAACACCATTTTTTGTAAAGAATGCTAAAGATTTGCCCTCATCAAAATCTGTTGTAGGAATAATAGCCATTATCTTCTCATCAGGTTTTAAGTTAATTAAATTTACAACAGCTTTACCTTTAGCAGTTCTGCTACCTTCTGGAATTTTATAAACTTTAAGCCAATAGATTTGTCCTTTATCTGTTACAAACATTAAAGTATCATGTGTGTTTGATGTAAAGAACATTTCTATAAAGTCATCATCATAAGTTGTAACTGCAATCTTGCCTTTGCCACCACGGTTTTGTCTCTCATATAACTTAACTGGAACTCTCTTAATGTAGCCTCTATGAGTAATTGTAACTACCATAGGCTCATTAGGGATTAAATCTTCAATATCAATATCGTCATAATCTTCTATAATTTCAGTTCTTCTTTTTGTGCTGTAGTTACTTTTAATCTCTAGCAACTCATTTTTAATAATTTCGTTAATTTTCTCTTCGCTTTTTAAGATGCCTTGTAATTTTTCTATAAGCTCAAGAAGCTCATTTAGCTCTGTTTCAATTTTTTCTATCTCTAAGCCCGTTAGACGACGAAGTCTCATCTCTAAAATAGCTCTAGCTTGAACTTCACTTAAAGTAAATCTACTCATTAAGTTCTCTCTAGCCTCTTCATCATTTGCAGATGCTCTAATAATTTTAATTACTTCATCTATATTATCTACAGCAATTTTTAAACCCTCTAAGATATGTGCTCTAGCTCTTGCTTTTTCAAGTTCAAAAATTGTTCTTCTAATGATTACTGTTCTTCTATGTTTTAAGAATATCTCTAACATTTGAGGAAGAGATAGAATTTTAGGCTCTTTATTAACAATAGATAGCATTATTATTCCAAATGTAATTTGCATTTGAGTAGATTTATACAGATTATTTAGTATAATATCACTCATAGCATCTCTTTTGAGCTCAATTACCACCCTTATGCCATCTCTATCTGATTCATCTCTAATTTCACTAATTCCATCTATCTGCTTATCTCTAACAAGTTGTGCAATATTTTCAATTAAACGAGATTTATTAACTTGATATGGTAATTCATCTATTACAATTACCTCTTTGCTCTTCTTCTCTTCGATATGTATTTTAGCTCTTACCTTTATTCTACCACGACCAGTAGTATAAGCATCTACAATTCCTTTTTTACCAAAGATAATACCACCTGTAGGAAAGTCTGGACCTTGAACATACTCTATTAGCTCTTGTGTTGATATTTCACTATTATCCAAATATGCCAAAAGTGCATCTATAAGTTCATCTAGTCTATGAGGTGGAATATTTGTAGCCATACCAACAGCAATACCACTAGAACCATTTAAAAGTAAATTTGGAATACGGCTTGGTAAAACATCAGGTTCACTCATACTATCATCATAGTTTGGAATAAAATCAACGGTATCTTTATCGATATCACGAAGAAGCTCTTCGGCAATTTTTGTCATACGAGCTTCTGTGTATCTCATAGCAGCTGCATTATCTCCATCAATAGAACCAAAGTTTCCTTGTCCATCTACTAACGGTTCTCTCATAGAGAACTCTTGAGCCATTCTAACAAGGGCATCATAAACTGAGTTATCACCATGTGGGTGATACTTACCGATAACATCTCCAACAATTCTTGCAGATTTTTTATAAGAGGCACGGTGAGATAGATTAAGCTCATTCATAGCAAATAGAATTCTTCTATGAACTGGCTTTAAACCATCTCTGGCATCTGGCAATGCACGACCTACAATAACGCTCATAGAGTAGTCTAAGTAGCTACCTTTTATGCTCTCTTCTATATTTATATCTTCAACTAAGTTGTTTTCAAACAAATCACTCATACTCCACCTTTATTGGGTATTAAAATAGATAATATTATACCTAAAAAAGATAAGAGTTAAGATTAGAGTGCTTACTATTATTTAGATGTAATAATTTAAATAAATTACACTTTATATACTTATTGATAATAAGATATCCATAAAATGGATACATATAACACTATAGTTACGAAATTTCAGTAAACATTAAAGATTATATATTATAATATAGCTACTAATAATGAGTATTATAAATAGTAAAGGTATAAAAATTTACTAAAAAAGGAAAAATATGTCACAAAGTAGTGAAGAGGTTTATATACCAGAGAGATTTGAAAAGGCTGTAACACTTCATCTGTTAAAAAATAAATTAGCAGATGGTAAAAATATAAATCCGCCACTAATTTTAGGTATAGATGGATTACCAGGAACCGGAAAAACATTTCAGTGTAGAAAAGTTATTGAAAAATTAGATTTTCATGGGGTTTCGATTGCCGGAAGTGAGCTAGAGAGTAAAGAGGCTGGAGAACCAGCAATGCTAATAGAAGAGAGATATATAGATGCTAACTTTACGCTAGACAGAAGAGCAGCAAAAGGTGCAGCTATTATAATGGATGATTTAGATGTTTTTATTGGAGATTGGGGTAGTGGAACTCAATATACGGTAAATAGACAATTTATTTTTGGTGCTTTAATGGCTCTTGCAGATAATCCATATATGGTTGGGGGTCAAAAAACAAGAAGAATTCCAATTATTATAACAGGGAATGACTTTACAAAGCTTTATGAGCCTTTAACAAGACCTGGTAGGTTTGAAAGATTTACTTGGATACCAGGAAAAGAGGAGATAATAGCTGTTGCATCATCTATATTAAATTTTGCAGATAAAGGCATAGTTAGAAGATTGGTTTTGGCATTAATAGATTTATATCAAAAAAATGATTCAAAAGTTATTCCAATCTCATTCTTTTCACATCTTAAAACTATGTTAATTGATGATATTATATGGGATTATTATCAAAATAATCCAGTTTTAGATGATAGAGCTAATGATAAATTTAAAGTGCATTTTAATAATTTTTTTGAAACAGCAAACCTTCAAGAGGAGCTATTAAATAAAGCTTCTCTATTATCACAAAGAACTACTTTTGATGTTCACTTTAGAGGTAATGCTAGATAAGGAGTGTTAGGCTATGGGTTAGGGGATAAATAACCCATATTTTTTAATCTCTGCTTTTGATTTTTTATATTCTGGGCAGTAGCACTCAACTAAAGACCAAAATTCCTTTGAGTGGTTTTTATGTTTAATATGTGATAATTCATGAATAACTACATACTCTATTAACTCTTTTGGCAACATAACTAAATAACTATTTAGAGAGATACTATTTTTGTAAGAGCAACTTCCCCATTGTGTTTTGGTTTTTCTGTAACTTAATTTACTTGACCTTACTTTCATTATATCTTCATAATACTTAACTATTGGAGTAATTACTTTTGGAGCTTGTTGTTTGTAAAATTTATCTCTTAACTGCTCTTTTATCTCTTTGTTAAAGATTGAATCTAATTCTACTTCTATATTATTATTTAAAAATTTAAATCTATTTTTATTGCCATTTTTTACAGAAATTTCTAAAGGAGTCCCTAAATATAGTAATTCATTTTCTCTCTCTAATATACTTTTATAATTTATCTTATCTTTATACTTTAAATATATCTTCTCTAACATATTTATATTTTTATTTAAAATAAGCTCTATTGACTCTTTGCTACTAGAGTAGGGGGCTTTAACCTCTAAATAGCATCTGTTATTGTCATTTTTAATTTTAAAGTGTATATTTTTTTTGAGTCTCTTGCTATTAACTATAACAACTTCTATACTTATGTTATTTAACTTTAATTTTATAATTACTCTCCCTCTCCTAATCCATATGTAATTCCTTTTTCATCTAAAAACTCTATATACTTTTCAAACTCTTTTTTAGCTAATTTTTCATCTAAAGAGGCTACAGATATTGTTGTTCTTGGTCCATCGTTATATATTTTTGGCAAAGAAGAGACATCAATATTTTTAGGTGTTTGGTTCATTAAATCTATAAATTCACTCTCTTTACAAAGTGCTGTAAGGGTATATCTATACTCTTTTTTTCCTCTGTTGCTAAAGTGTTTATCTAAAATATACTCTACCATAGGGTGACTCATCTCGGGAAAACCTGGCATAAAGAAGAATCTATTATCGAGACTAAAACCATACATTCCATTAAAACTGTTTGGTATCAAGTTGGCATCTTTTGGTAGCTCGGCCATCTTTAATGGGTGTTTATTTGAAGTATCTTTTATTTTCTCTTCTATTTTTGATTTAAACTTTTTATTTGTATATAATTTTCCATCTCTTAAAGCTTTTGCAGCAGCTTCTCTGGTGTGGTCATCTGGAGTAGAGCCAATACCTCCAAAACTAAAGAGTATAGAGTTTGGAAGAGTTGATATGTAAGATATAGCAGATGCAATAAGTTGGGGTCTGTCATCTATAATAAAAGAGCCACTAAACTTTAAACCTCTTTTATTCAAAGCATCTCTTACAAAATTAAAATGAGAATCATCTCTTCTTCCATTTAAAAGTTCTGTTCCAATAATTAATGCATAAAAGTTCTCTCTATTCATAAGATTACTCTTCTATGTAGTTTTTAAGTTTTCTACCAACCTTAGGGTGTTTAAGCTTTTTAATTGCACTACTTTCTATCTGTCTTACCCTCTCTCTTGTTACGCTAAGCTCTTTCCCAATCTCTTCAAGTGTTCTATCACTTTTATCATTTAATAGTCCAAATCTCATTCTTACAACAGCTTGTTCTCTGTCATTAAGTTGCTCTAAAACTTCATCAATTTGACGATTAAGATCATCATTCATAACAGCATCTGTTGGGCTTTGAGAAGTTTTGTCTTCTATAAAATCTCCAAATCTTCCATCATCTTCATCACCCACAGGAGCTTCTAAAGATACAGGCTCTTTTGTTATTTTAATTACATTTTTAACTTTATCAACAGTTAGCCCTACCTCTTTTGCAATAGTATTTAAATCTGGCTCTTTTCCACTCTCTTGTAGATGTTTCCTTATTATTTTATTGATTCTATTTATAGTCTCAATCATATGTATAGGAATTCTAATTGTTCTTGCTTGGTCAGCAATTGCACGGCTAATTGCCTGACGAATCCACCAAGTAGCGTATGTAGAGAATTTATACCCTTTTTGGTATTCAAATTTATCTACAGCCTTCATTAAACCAATATTACCCTCTTGAATTAAATCTAAAAATGGTAAGCCACGATTTGTATATCTTTTAGCAATTGAAACAACTAAACGCAAGTTAGATTTTGCCATTCTAATTTTTGCTTTTTCACTCTTACTCTTACCTATTTTTATCTGCTGTAGAATCTCTTGTAACTTTTCTGGGTCAAGGTTAAAGCTGTTTTTACTAGCCTCTTTTGTTTCAAAGAGTTTCTTGATTTGAACATAAGTGCTAACCATTGTTGCCTCTGGAACAGCACTTATAATATCATCTTTACTCATATTAATAATATTATCTAAAATCTTTTGATGCTCTTGTCTTAATTGTTCATTAAATAACTGTAACTTATACTCTAATTTTTTAAGCTCTCTTTCAAAAGAGTCATCGCTTTTAAGTGCTGTCTCTATAGCTTTTACTAATTCATTAATAAGTTTACTTGTTGGTCCTAAATTGAGTAAAGCCTCTTTAAGTAGATGTTTTTTGTGTGCTACTTTTAGACTTTGCTGAAAAATAGCATCTTCAGAAGCTTTATCATCTTCTAGAAGTTGTTCATACTTATCTTTCTCTTTCATCCACTCCTTTTTTGCTTTTTCAAGAGCTTTAAATTTTTCCATTACCTGTTGACTTCTTTTATCTATCTTCGGTGTTTTCTCTTCTTGTTTTTCACTTTCACCATCTTCTAAATTATCTTCTGTGCTCTCTTTATCATCACTCTCTATCTCTTCATCATCTTCACTACTATCAGTGTCATCAAAACTTTTAAATAACTCTTTTACTCTTCTTTCTCTATTTAGTAGAGGCTCTTTGTAGTTTAAAATATAATCAATTAAATATGGGACAGAGCAGATTGCATCAATAATAATATCTTCGCCTTCTTCAATTTGCTGACTTAGTTCTATCTCTTCTTCTTTTGTAAGTAGAGGAATTTTACCCATCTCTCTTAAATACATACGAACAGGAGAGTCACTTCTACTCCACTCTAAAAGCTCTTTATCTTTTGTTATATCAAATTCATCTTCTATTTCAGCATCATAGGCAGCTTCGCGTTCTACGGCTAACTCTTTTGCTTTTTTATCATTTACAAATTTTGCATACTCAGAAGCAGAAACAATTTTAATATTATGCTTTTTTGCTAAAGATTTTATCTTTTTGGATTGTGTTACAGTCGGTGCTTTTTCAAAATGTTTTACTATATTTTCATAAGTAGCAGAAGAGTTTTTTTTAAGTTTACTAAACTCTTTTTCTATAATTTCAATTGGGTCTAACTTCTTTTTTGTTGCCATATGGGGTAGCTCCTAACTATTTTTGTGCAGTTATTATTAAATTAGTTATTAAATTTAAGATATATATTATACCGAAATTTTTTATATTTTGTTACAATTTTAAACTTTTTTTTAAAAAAATATATATTTTGGTAACAACTTGCTCCATTTGTAAAATTTGGGTATAATCGCGTAAAATTTTTAAGTTAAGGATAGTTTGTGAGAGGTAAAGTTTGGAAATTTGGTAAAAATATTGATACCGATATCATTATTGCAGCAAGATACTTAAATACAAGTGATCCAAAAGAGTTAGCAAAACATATAATGGAAGATGCAGACCCTAAGTTTACTCAAAAAATGAGTGTAGGCGATATAATAGTAGCCGATGAGAACTTTGGCTGTGGCTCTTCTAGAGAGCATGCACCAATAGCACTTAAAGAAGCAGGTGTAGCAGCAGTTATAGCACCAACATTTGCTAGAATTTTTTATAGAAATGCATTTAATATGGGATTACCTATTTTTGAGTTAAAAGAGATAGATGAGATAAATGAGGGCGACACTGTTAAAATTGATATGCAAAGTGGAGAAGTTGTAAATGAGACAACTGGTAAAAGTTATAAATTTACTCCAATACCAGAGTTTATGCAAGAGCTTGTAAATAGTGGTGGACTTATTGAGTATGCAAAAAAAGAGATAGCTCAAAATTAGGAGAATAGATATGGGTAAAATATATAAAATTGGTATAATCAAAGGTGATGGAATTGGTCCAGAGATTGTTGATGAAGCTATTAATGTTTTGGATGCAACTGCATCTAAATTTGGATTTGAGATTCAATATGAAGAGTTTCTTTTAGGTGGAGCAGCAATAGACGAAACAGGCATTCCATTACCTCCTGAGACAATAGCTGGTGTCAAGAGACAAGATGCAGTTCTTTTTGGTGCAATAGGTGGTCCAAAATGGGATAATTTAGAGCGCCATTTGCGTCCAGAGAGTGGACTTTTGGGTTTAAGAAAAGAGATGGGAACATTTGCCAACCTTAGACCGGCAATTGTTTATGATGAGTTGGTAAATGCATCTACACTTAAAGAGAATGTTGTTAGTGGTGTAGATATTATGGTTGTAAGAGAGCTAACTGGAGGTATATATTTTGGAGAACCAAGAGAATACGGTCAGGATAAAGCGTATAATACAATGGTTTATACAAGAGATGAGATTAAAAGAATAGCAAAAGTAGCTTTTGATATTGCAATGAAGAGAGATAAGAGAGTATGCTCAGTAGATAAAGCAAATGTATTAGAGGTTTCTCAATTATGGAGAGAAGTGGTAGAGGAGGTAGCACAAGATTACACAGAGGTAGAACTTACTCATATGTATGTAGATAATGCAGCAATGCAGTTAATTCGTAATCCAAAGCAATTTGATGTGATGGTAACAGGAAATATTTTTGGAGATATTTTATCAGATGCAGCAAGTATGTTAAGTGGCTCTATTGGTTTATTGCCAAGTGCAAGCACAGGAAGTAAAGTTGGATTATACGAACCAATTCACGGCTCTGCACCAGATATTGCAGGGCAAGGTATTGCAAACCCAATAGCAACAATAGCAAGTGCAGCTATGATGTTAAGATATGAGTTAAATGAAGAAGAGGCGGCAAATTCAATAGAGGATGCAATTAAAAAAGCTTTAAGTGATGGTTACAGAACAGGTGACATTAGCGCATTTGATGCAAAAGAGATAGTCTCTTGTAGTGAAATGGGTAGTATAATTGCAAATAATATTTCTAAGAGTTAAGTAATGGAGCAAAGAGCAAGGGTATTGATTGATTGTATCGATAGAAAAGGTTTGGTTTATCAAATATCTAAACTATTTTATGATTTAAATTTAAATATAGTAAGCAATAGAGAGTTTGTAGATAAAGAGACAAAACGCTTCTTTATGCGAACAGTTGTAGTTGGTAACTTCTCTACAGAAGAATTAAAAGATAAATTAAACTCTATAACCAAAAGCGATGCAAATATAAAAGTTGTTCCTCCTGCTAAAAAGAGTATAGTAATTATGGCTACAAAAGAGTCTCATGCTCTAGGAGATATATTGATAAGGCACTATGATGGTGAACTAGAAGCAAATATAGTAGCAGTTATCGCAAATAGAGATAATTTGAAAGATTTGGTAGAGAGGTTTAATATACCATTTATATATGTTAGTTCAGATAATATTAGTAGAGAAGATCATGAAGATATACTTTTAAAAGAGTTAAAAAAATTAAACTTTAACTATATTGTTTTGGCAAAATATATGCGTATTTTAACTCCTAAATTTGTATCAGAGTATCAAGATAAAATTATAAATATACATCACTCTTTTTTACCGGCATTTATCGGTGCAAACCCTTACAAACAAGCTTACGATAGAGGTGTTAAAATTATAGGGGCTACTGCACACTTTGTAACAAATGATTTAGATGAAGGTCCTATAATTGCGCAAGATGTAACGCCAGTAAACCATAGATTAGATTGGAGAGATATGCAACAAGCAGGTAGAGATGTCGAAAAAGTTGTTTTATCACGAGCTCTTAAACTTGTGTTGCAAGATAGAGTCTTTATATATGGGAATAAAACGGTGGTATTTTAATGTTTAATATTGTATTAATTGAGCCACAAATTCCACCAAATACAGGAAGTATAGGCAGAATGTGTGTTAATTTAAATGCTACTTTGCATTTGGTAGAGCCTTTGGGGTTTGATATTAGTGAAAGTGCTGTAAGAAGAGCAGGGTTAGATTACTGGAACCAATTAGATTTAAAAGTGTGGAAAAATTTAGAAGAGTTTTTAAAAAATAACCCAATAGATAAAATGCACTTTGCAACAACTAAAACAGATAATATATATTGGGATGTAAAATACAATATAGGAGATTATATTGTATTTGGTTCAGAAACTAAAGGTATTCCAGAGTGGTTACTTAAAGATAATTTAGATAAAACAATAACAATACCAATGGGAAGTAAAGGCAGAAGCCTAAATTTAGCAACAAGCACAGGAGTTGTAACATACGAAGCCCTTAGGCAAAATTATAACAATATAGATTTTAATAAAATAAAAATAAATTTTAAGGGTGAAATATGAGTTTTTTTGATTATCTATATATCTTTGCAACTATACTTTTTGCATATATAACTATTATGATAGTTGTTAGAAATTTTCAAAGAAAATTTAATGAAAATGGTGAACGAAAAGATTTAAATAACAAGTGATAATGTAATTTATTAAATGCAATATGTGTTAATTTCTTTTAATATATTCTCTCTAGCTTTTACTTCATATTTATTATAAAAATAGGGTAGAGTATATATTTTGTCTTTTAA
>JALSPE010000061.1 GCA_026986085.1 Campylobacteraceae bacterium
TAATAAATATCCTAACTTTATACTCTATTTGGATAAAATTTATATAAACAATTAATTAAAAGGTATCTTTTGGCACAAATTGAGTGTTCTCACTGTAAATTAGAATTTGATGAATCTGTTATGATTGTTAAAGAAGAGGATGGCAAAAAGCTATACTTTTGCTGTAAGGGTTGCGAGGGTGTATATTATCTTCTTAACTCTAAAGGTTTAGATAGTTTTTATGATAGACTAGGCTCCAATAAGTTAGAACCTGCAAAGGTTGATTTTAGCGATTTAGATAGGTTTGACAGTGATGCTTTTGCCAAAAAGTATATAAAAAATAGAGAAGATGGCTTTAGTGAAATTAACTTAATTATTGAGGGTATTCACTGCTCTGCTTGTGTTTGGCTAAATGAGAAGGTTTTGCATCAAAGCGAGGGGGTTGTTGAAGCAAATATCAACTACTCTAATAATAAAGCAAAAGTTGTTTTTGACAGTGATGAGGTTAAATTATCTAAAATTATAGAGATAATTAGAGCAATAGGTTATGATGCTCACCCTTATGATCCAAAGATTCAAGAAGAGAAGGCTGTAAAACTTAGAAATGAGTATTACTCTAGAATTTTAGTTGGTGTCTTTGCAACTATGAATATAATGTGGATTGCAATTGCTGAGTATGCTGGTTATTTTACTGGTATGGAGAAGAGCCATAAAAATATTTTAAATATTGCAGAGTTTATATTGGCTACTCCTACACTCTTTTATAGTGGTTGGATATTTTTTAGAGGTGCTTATTATGGGCTTAAAAATAGATTTATCAATATGGATTTACTTGTTAGTGTTGGTGCTTTATTGGCTTATATCTACTCTATTTATGCAATGGTT
Organism: Campylobacteraceae bacterium; assembly: GCA_026986085.1. Lineage (GTDB taxonomy): Bacteria > Campylobacterota > Campylobacteria > Campylobacterales > Sulfurovaceae > JAADEQ01. The sequence goes on from JALSPE010000061.1 coordinate 865, forward strand.
ACGCAAACTGGAGATGTCTATTTTGATTCGGTAACTATGATAATAACTTTTGTTTTAGTTGGTAAATATTTAGAGATTTTAAGTAAAAAAAGAGCTGTTGATACTCTTGATAGAATTATAGGAACAATGCCAACAGAAGCTTTGGTTATTAAGGGTAGTCAAAAGGTGCTAACACCTATTGACTCTATAGAAATTGGAGATTTAATAGAGGCAAAGAGTGGCGAAAAGATTGTTGTAGATGGGGTATTGACAAAAGGCTCTGCTATGTTTGATTTGAGTTTTTTAACAGGAGAGAGCGAACCTGTTTTAATTAAAGAGGGCGAAGAGGTTATGAGTGGCTCTATTGTTATAGATAGTGTTGTAAACTATAAAGCAATTAAAAGAGCAAATGATTCTATAGTCTATCAGATAACTCAGATGTTAAGTGATGCTATAACTAAAAAGCCAAAAATAGAGCAGTTGGCAAATGTGGTATCTGGATACTTTAGTGTAACTATTTTAACAATTGCAGTAGTAACATTTTTAGGGTGGTATTTTGTTGGAGATATAGGCTTTGAGCACTCTTTAATTATAGCTATATCTGTTATTGTTATTGCCTGTCCTTGTGCGCTTGGTTTGGCAACTCCTATGGCTACACTTGTTGGAATTTCAAGAGCAGCAAAAGAAGGAATATTGTTTAAAGAGGCAACAACGCTAGAGAGTATGGCAAAGGCAACAACAGTTGCCGTAGATAAGACTGGAACTATAACAGTTGGAGAGCCAAGAGTTGTAAATAAAAAATATTTAAAAGAGTTTGATACTTCACTTTTGTATGCTTTGGCTAAGAGTTCAAACCATCCAATAAGCAGGGCAATTGCCGAGTATATAAAAGGCGAGATTGACTCTAAAGAGATAGAACTAGATAGTGTTAAAGAGATACAGGCGAAAGGTTTAGAGGCAAGATATAGAAGTTTAGAGATATTGGGTGGAAATTTAGAGTTGATGAAGAGTAGAGGTGTTGAGTTTAGTATAGATAGCCCAAATTCTTTATATATATTTGCTATAAATGGAGAGGTTGTTGCTTATTTTGAGTTAAAAGATACTATAAAGAGTGGAGCAAAAGAGTTTATAAATAGCTTGAAAAAGTTAGGTATTAAAGTTATAATGCTAACAGGAGATAGAGAGAGTGTGGCATCTAGTGTAGCTAGAGAGGTTGAAATAGATGAAGTTAGAGCCAATTTGTTACCACAAGATAAAGCCAAATATATAGATGAGCTTCACAAAAGAGGCGAAATTGTAGTGATGGTTGGAGATGGAATTAATGACTCTATAGCACTTGCAAAGAGTGATATTGCAGTTGCTATGGGTAGTGGAGCAGATGTTGCTCTAGAGGTTAGTGATGTTGTGCTTTTAGAGAACTCTTTAGAGAGCCTTAAAAAGGCTTTTTTAATTAGTAAAAGAGTATATAGAGCAATAAAAGAGAATTTAGGCTTTAGTTTAGTGTATAATGTTACTGTTATTCCATTGGCAGTAGCTGGTTTTGTAAATCCACTATTTGCAGCACTTGCTATGAGTCTGAGCTCTTTAATTGTAGTTGGGAACTCATTTAGGATATATAGGAGTAAAATATGAGTGATAATATAATTATTTTAATGCTTGGAGTCTCTACATTTCTTGGTGCATTAGGGCTTTGGGCACTGCTTTGGGGTTTGAAGAGTGGTCAATTTGATGATCAAAGTAAGTTTTTAGATAGTGCAAGATTTGATGGAGATGAAGATTTAAGAGATGCAATAATGATGGAAAAGAAGAAAAAAGAGGCTCTAAAAAGAAAACAAGAGCAAGAGAAAAATTATATGCCAGAGGATTAGATGGAAAAGAAGAGTTTATTTGATTTTGATTTTACTCAAGAGAGTGAGTTGTCGCAAGATAGTTATAAATTAATTTTTTTTGATACAGAGACAACAGGCTCTAGTGCCGATGCTCAAATTATAGAGATAGGTGCTATTGTTAAAGATGCAGATGGTAATTTTAAACTATATGATGAGCTTTGTGGAACAAGCAGAGGTAAGCTTATAGAGGTTGGAGCTATGGTTACTCATGGTATTAGAAATGAAGATATATCTGAACTTGAGCCATTTGACAAGAGTAGCTTTTTTAAAGATTTAGATAGCTTAAATATTGCATCTAATTACTTTATTGCACATAATTTGCCTTTTGATAGAGCTAGATTGGAGTATTATGGATTTGAAGCTAGAGCTAAATTAATAGATACCCTTCAGTGTTCTAAACATCTGTATGAAATAGGGGAGAGTTTGGGTGAGTATGAATACACTTTAGAGAATTATAAGCTACAGACATTTAGATATACTCTATTTACTAAAGATGATGAGATTAAAGAGGCAAAGAGATATGGTGTAAAGTTAGATGCACACAGAGCAATTGGTGATGTTGTGGTTTTAGAGATGTTTTTTAATAAACTTTTAGAGAGGCTAGATAAGAGTTTAAATTTAGAGCAAAAATTAGAAAAGTTAGTAGAGTTAAGTTTAAAACCAGTTATGGTTAAAAGGTTTAATTTTGGTAAATATAAGGGTAAACTTTTAAGTGATGTTTTAGATATTGATAGAGGCTATTTGGAGTGGCTCTATAAAGATATAGATAAAAAAGCTAAAAGTGGCGAAAGTGTTGATGAGAATATGAGAGCAACACTAAAAGAGTTGGTAGGGTAGCAGATGATAGCGATAGT
>JALSPE010000062.1 GCA_026986085.1 Campylobacteraceae bacterium
CCATAAATCTCTTTTTGTAAAAATGGATCTTCCCCATGAATATTTGCTTTTTTGCGCCACAAAGATAGTTTATAGAGTATCTTTTTTACAACTATTTTTTGAATTGGAATTAAAAAAATCAAAAGCAAGAATGTAAATCCTATTACAAATCTTGAGTAGTGGTCTATCGATTTTGTCATAGCCAAGTATGCAAACAGAAGTATAGAAGCAAACACAATTGCTTTAATTACCTTTCTAGTCTCATGCCAAAAGTCATATCTGTATTTATATACTCCTTCATAAAAAAGAAGTAGAATTACTACAATGTAGAGAGGATAGAATGTTAAATATTTTATTAGTGGCAACCCATAGTAGGCAATCTCTTCAAAAGAGTTTCTTAAATTAAAAGATATATATACTGCAATAGATATTGTAAAAATATCTGAAAATATCAATACTATTTTAGATAAAAACTCTTTTATTGTATCTTTCACACTTAAACCTGCCATAGAGTATATTTAGAATATCTAAAATAATTATACCCTATTAACCTGAGTTCAACAGAGTATCATAACCACAGCTTTACAAGGTTAATCTTTTGCTAAATTAAATTTTTGCAGGATTAACTAGTTAATTAAAAAAAATTTGAATCGCCATAAGGAAAACCTTGTAAAGCCCGAAGGGAAGCCAAATAATCCATAATCTTTCTTAAATAAAATTCTTGAATTACCTAAGGGTAGTCCTGCGAATTTAATTTCAAAAATCTCATGTATTCTTTGGTTTCTGTGGCTATGATATTCCATAGAACTCAGGTTATTATCTATTTAATTACTACCTCAACTCATCTAAAATCATATTTTTATATTTTTCTACATCTTCATCTTTTGCTTTGTTTTCTCTAAATTTATTATGATATGAGGCAAATTTTTTTAAAGTTTGTATTGGTAATTCATCGTTTATGGCTGATAGCTGTTTTATATCTCTATTTGCATGGCTACTGTTTAAAAGTTTATTTGCAAAGCTAATTGCTCTATTTAGCAGAATAAATCCAAAGTTATTATCTTTTACAGGACCTATCTCTACCTTTTCATTACTTATAAATCTTATTTTGCTAAGTTCGCCATACCCATAATTTGCCCCAGCAAAACCAATTGCTCCACCTATAATTGTGCCTAAAAAGAAGCTGTGTCCACCTACTGCTAAATCTATTAAACCACCAGCTGTAGCACTTGTTAGAGTAGAAATTAAGAGTAACTTCTCTTTACTTAAACCAAATATCTCTTGTGACTCTTTGGAGAATAGTTTATACTCAATAGGCTCTTTTGGCATCTCAAAAGCACTATTTTTAAAGTTTAATATAGTTTTTATATCATCAAAAAGTCTCTCTTCTATCTCTTCTAAATCTCTTTTAAACTCCTCTTTTAGTGCATCTTCTCTATTTTTAAAGAGTAGAGAGCTTTTTGTAATTTTATAACTAAGTGCCTCTTTTATACTGTCTGTTATCTTTTGAGCGATTAACTCCTTTTGCTCTTTGTGATACTCTTTTAAAAGCTCTATAGCCTCTTTTAACTCCTCTTTCCATTGAGGTGCTGTGTGAATTAGGGCTTCTAGCAAGTCAATGTGGTCTTTAAATGTAGCTTTTAGTGGATTGAAGGGCTTAATAATTCTAAAGTATTGCCCTAAAATTGAGTCCCACTCTTTTGTATAGTCTCCATCGCCTATATAGTTTAATATAGCCATTGATGGCTGTCCACAAAAGCGTAAAATCTCCATCTCTTGCTCAAACTCTGGACTATATGGCTTACTTGCATCTACAACATATATTATGCCCCCACCATCCATTATGGGGCGAAGTAGTTCACACTCATCTTTAAACTCTTCTAGGTTTGAATAATCTTTTAAAAATTGTTCTACCCTCTTTGGTCTTTCACTAGCAGTTGGTTCACCTTTTTTTAATATATTTAGCAACTTTCTTGGGCGTTGGAAACCTGGAGTGTCTATCAATTCATAAAAGATTTTTCCACTCTTTATTAACTTAAAGCTTCTTGCCTTTGTTGTTGTGCCAGGTCGATTGCTAATTGCTACACTATCATCTAGCGTTAAGGTTGATACAATAGAGCTTTTACCCTTATTTGGATGCCCCACGACTACAAATTTTGGATGGCTCATAGTGCTACCTTATAGTTTAATTTTAACTCATTTAATTTACGAAGCCAAATATCAATATCTTCATCTTTTGGCTTGCTATTTAACCCTTTAAAATAGATAATAATCTCTCCTTTGCTATCTTCTTTAAGCTCCTCTAAATAGTCAAAAAAGTCTAAAATTGGTGGTTCCCACGACTTTACAACTACCACTATATCGGCTGCATCATCTATACTTTTTAAATCGCTTGGTATATTGGTATTGTATCCTACAACTCTATAGTTATTTGCGTGTAACTCCTCTTTTGCTATTTTATTGGAGTAGTTGTTATCAAACTCTACTACACTATCTTCATTATCTTGAGCAACTATTTTAATATCGCTTTTATCTTTTATAAAATATTTTGTAATTAAATATAGAACTCCTCTAAATACTACACCATAAAAGAGTATAGATAGTGCTATAAATTTCCACCAAGAGCCAAGCTCTTTGGCATTATCTATCTGCTCTTTTGTTACAGCTCCTCCAAGGCGTCTAAATTCGCTAATTTGAGCTAAATGTTCACTTATAGTGCAACTGCTACAAAAGCTCTTCCAAAAAGCTAACTTATTTAAAAAAGTTGATAAAGAAGTAGAGTTAATATCTAGTGTAGTAGCCCAGCCAAATGCTAAATCTTGTGTAGTTACTGTAAATATAATTGACAATAGAGCACCTATAGAAAATAGCACTCCAAAAAGGTAAGATACGCCAAGCGCCTCTAGTTTAGCTCTATCTCGTTTTAAAAAGAGTGTAAACAATGAGAGTAAAGATAGTGTAAATGGAATAAAAACCACAAGAGCTAGATATATTAAAGAGTTTACCAAAGAGTCGCCACTATAGATAAGCAAACCACTACTAACCCCAAATCCAACAAAAAGTCCAATAAAAGCTGTTGCTGCCTCTTTATATTTTTTAAATATATCTACTACTCTCTTTATAATTTCAAACCCCTCCTAAAGATAATAAAATCCTCTGATTAACTTAGGCGTTCATAACATCACTAGCTTTTGCCTAGGCTAGGCACTATTTAGAAAGCCTAGCCAAAGCTAAGGTGAGAAATAGTAACGACGCATAGGTAAAAGCTAGTGATGCCTAAAGGGTGGTTTTGCAAACGCAATCTTGCATAAAATATTTAAGGCGTCTTAGCTAAGGCTAGGACTTTTAAATCTTTTAAACAATCTTACATTTGCAAAATCCATTCTGAATGTCTAGGTTATTCAGAGGGTTCTATAGATATAATTGTATCCAATAGAGTTTAAGTTTTATACAACCAAGGTGTTTCAACAGAGCTCTAATGTTTAATCTATCACATAATGTAGCTTATTAGTTGTTGTGATAATAAGTTTGAATTTATCTTGTTCTATTGC
>JALSPE010000063.1 GCA_026986085.1 Campylobacteraceae bacterium
GCTAAAGCCTTACATCCGATAATATGCTTGACTTGGAACATTTTAGTCTATAACAAGCTAGATGTTCCGAAAAAAAGCTTTAGGCTTTATGCTTTCAGCGAACATTCTCCAATAAAACTTCTATTCAAGCCCAATAATTTGAACTTTTATATGGTTATTACCAAAAATTCCGTGTGTTATATAAAAACAGTTAAAAAGCCCTACTACATAGGCATTTGCGACTGTTTTTTGTCGTAACTACAGTTCTTGACTATATAAAATTAGATAAAATGCTTATTTAAGTATCTTATTAATATATTTTCGTGCCTATTTTTGGAGAATGTCCGTTAAAAAACTAAAACACTTTAAGGCACTAAACTACAGAGCCATACAAAACTATTACGAGCAGTTGCAGTGGAAATAGTATAAATTAAGTTGTAGCCTTATCAAGTATATGTTATAATGTATGTAAAAGTTAAATAAAGGATCAAACTATGAAATATACTATTTATATATTAATTTTCATTTTTACTCTATTTAATGGATGTGCAGTTTTAGATTTAACTCCAAAATCGTGCAGTGAATCTGAAACATCTATGAGTTACATCCAAAAATTCTTTAATAAAAGATTTAATGAAAAATACTTTAGCAAAGGAGATACTCTAGGTGCAATGGCTGAAATTAGAGGTTTAGAAAAAGATATATTCCATAATAAAGAGTATGGATCTTATGGAATCTATTATGGTAGAGGGGTAAGAAAAGCGCAATTTTACTATAATCTTATGAAAAAAAATTACAAATATGCAAAAGAAAATAACTGTAACTATTCTAAATTTAATGAAGACCCACTATATAATATAAAAAGTAAGTTGTATTAGTTATATATTTTTTTAATCTTTAGCTTTAAGGGTATTAGAGCTATATACTTTTTCTTATACAGTAAAATATCCACTTAAAAGTATAGATATTAAGAAGTGTTAAGTTGCAGAGTCTTTTAATCTATTAAAAGTTCTGCTACTCCTCCACTTTTTACCCAATCTCTATCGTATATCATCTCTGCTTCATCTTTAGTTTCTGTAAGCTCAAGTTTTTGGGTATTAATTTTTAAATTTAATAACTCTCCTACACTCATTTTGCTATCTATTTTTGCTATAAGAGTCTCTACCACTTCTAAATCTAGGTTGTCGGTTCTTTGACCACTAAAGCTCATCTCTAGCCATATTATCTCTGAATTGGCAACATCTAGCACTCCAAATACTAACCCTTTGTCTATATTTTTAGTTACTTTTATTTGGTGTTGCACACAAGATGGGTCGTAAGCTACGCCAGATTTTTTAGATATCTTCATCTTATGTTCGCTACTCATCCAGCCTATGCTCATATTTGGCTCTAGTGAGCCACTTGTGTATGCATTTCCTGTAAAGACTACATACTTTGCATCTGCTCTTTGTAGATCATTGATATCTATCTCTATATATTCAGCTGTGCCTATCATATGTGGAATTCTTTGAATATCTCCGCTATGTTTACATCCTGTTGCTCTTAGGTTATAGTATGAGCAATCTTCTACTCTGTGTTTATAGACTACTCTACAGCTTAAATCCATATCTAAATGTTGAGCTTTTAAGCCAACACCCCACTGCATAAATAGCCTTATGGAGTCGCCCTCTACCTTTAATCTCTCTCCCACATGTATAGATGGCAAATCTTGAATATTTTCTGCTCTATCTCCAATATCTAGTGGTATTTTAGATAGAGTTTTATCTACATAAACCTTTCTCTTATCTATTTGTTCATTTTGATATCTCTTTGTCATCTCTTTAAAAAATAGCTCTTCTACAGATGCTCTCATTCTTACTAAATCACTCTCTTCATATAGAGCAATCATACTATTTGCTCCAATTTTTTTACTAAATGAACCTAGTGGTTTTACGCTTCTTTGGGCATTTTTGTCAAAATATAAGTTAGCATACATACTTAGAGTTACTAGTAGCCTAGCTGGAACTTTATTTGCAATTTTTTCAAACTCTGCTATTGTCTCTTTATCTCCAAACCACAACATAGAACTAAATAGTCTTCTTGCAAACTCTCCTGGTCTTTGTTTTAAAAGATAGAAGTATCTATCTTGCTCAACACTTAGTTTTGCTCTATCTACTTCGCCTCTCCAGTTTGTATATTTTTGATTATAGAAGCTATCTAATATCAATTTTAATTTAGTAAAGCCTCTCTTTTTGGAATACTCAACTAATCTTAGTGCTCTAATAAATCTAACCCACATAGAGCGTTTAGGGTGCATATTTTCACAACACTCATCTACTGGTGCAGATAGATTATTTAGCCACTTTGCAACCATTTTACACTCTTGTCTGCTATACTTTAATTTTAATTTTTCTACACTCTCTTTATAGGCTTTTTCCTTAGCATCTTTGATGTAGATAGAGTAATTTACACTATTTTTTGCAACTCTGCTATTGATAACTTTTGGTTGCACAATTTGAGTATATCCTGTATGTTTATACCAAAGATATCTCATAATATCATTTGGTCTATCAAATAATTCTCCAGCTTCATCTTCTCTACCGGCTTCTATAAGCGATTCTATTAAAAGCATCTTTGTCTCTATCATCTCCACTTCAATATCTTTTGGTAGAGACAGCTCTTTAGTTAATAGCTTTAAATTCTCTTTTTTTGTTGCATCTAGTGGAGTTTTAGATAGTAAAAGAGAGTTAAAATATCTATATAGCTCCTTATCTCCCCAAAGTTTCAATATCTTTAATTTAGAGTTTTGACCCATGAATATGTTATTGTCGAACTCAAATGGCTCTCCACAAAACGGGCATCCGTTATATCTCTCAATTGGGAATGTATTCTCTGGTATAATATGTCCACAAGGTAACTCAACACCATCTTTAGAGCCGATTAAATTTGCAACATAAGTTATTAAGTGGTCTATTAAGCCCTCTTCTGTTGGCTCATCCCAACCCTTAACAAGTGGCGTCCAGTTTTTTTCTACACCCATAATTTCATTTAAATACTCTAATATTATTTTTTGCTTATTTATACTTAGAGTATTAATAGCTCTTAGTAGCTCTTCGCTAAACCCAAAACCCAACTTTGCACAATTTGCAACCAATTGAGTTGTAGGTTTTGTAAGTGGCTTAAACTCTACAACACTATCTTTAATATAAATTGCACTATTTCTAATTGCTACTTTTAATATATTTTTATTCATAATTCACTCTTTAGGTAGATGGAGATTAGAGAAGTGTTTATCTTAGGATAGAAGATAGCCACCAAGGCTAGAAGTAACTTCTCTTTGTCCATCTTTAATTTAGTAGGTAGTTGTAGAGGTAAAATTTACCAAAAATTAAGGGGATTCGAACCCCTTTAGGAGTAACCTCTACTTGACCTACAACAAAATTATATTGCACATTTATGACAAATAGTGTCATAAATAAATTTATATAATTTTTTAAGCAAAAAATTAGTTGTGATTTAAAGTTATTTAATTAGAAATTGTGTCTCAACTGCGTAGTGGTCAGAGCCAAAGTGTTTAAGGGTTTTTATATCTAAAACCAAGATATCTTTAGAGACCAAAACTTGATCTATTGGCAATTTTAAAAAGGGGATATAGGGCAATTGATGCTCTAACTCTATAGTCCATCTTAAACCACCAACAACAGTTGTATTAGATGCATTTGCTACTCTTTTTACAATATAGCTCCAAGGTGCTGCGTTAAAATCTCCAGATATAATTTTTGCTGATTTAGAATCTTTTAATCTTGGCAAAAAGTTATCAACCTGTGAATATTGTCCATATGGATATGGCCAGTGTAGATGAATTGAGCCAACCCTTAATACTCTATCTCCAATGCTAATATCTTCAATAATTAAGCCACTTCCTGCTACACAATTTGGCTCTTTATTTACAAATGGATATTTAGAGAGAATAGCAACCCCACCCACTACAGGGTAGAATGGGCAGTAGCTCTGATATGGATACTCTTTTTTAAACTCTTCTAATTTTGATTGGTGAGCTTTGGTTACCTCTTGCAAAGTTATAATATCTGGTCTCTCCTCTTTTAAAAATCTTTTAAACTCATCTACTTTGCTGTTTCTAAAATTCATATTAAATTGTAAATACTTTATTTGCTTTTGGTTAGATATATTTTTATAGACTGGGGGCTTGTATGGTCTAGTTATAAAAAAGAGATATAGAGCCAAAGATATGGATATTAATATAAATATATATCTAGCCACTCTTTTAAGAAGTGGTATTAAGATAAGAGCTAAAAGCAAAACTCCACTAGCAATATAGACTCTAAAGTGAGAGAGTGAGTCTAAAATCTGATGATATGAATTGAAAAATGTAGCTATAAATAAAATAGCCAAAACAGTAAATAGTAACATAAATATATATTTAATAACTTTCATCAAAAACCTTTTAAAAGATTATTTTATCTAAGAGCAAATTAACTATAAGTTAATTTAGGATAGAATAGCAAAAAAGTGAAAAAAATTTATAAAATATACGATTTAAGGAGAGCCATATAATGGATAGCACTAAATATTTTAACCCAAATGGTGATGCAATTTTAGATGAGACACTTTATGGTGCTAATCCTACTGGTTTTGTCGATTTTAACCGACCAAAGTATAAGTGGAGCAGTAATATTTATGATTTGATGAATGCTAATACTTGGTTTCCTAGCGAAGTTAATACATCCACAGAAAAAAAGGCATTTGAGCATCTTAGCGATAATGAAAAAGAGATATATAAATTAACCTTTGCGCAACTTAGTTTTAATGACTCAGCACAAGAGGAGTATCTAGCTGACTTTAGAAGATTAGCAACTAATAAGATAGTTAAATCTACTCTTACTCTACAGATGATGCAAGAGGTAAACCACTCTAAATCTTATGCCGTTTTACTTGATGCTGCTGGTAACTCTAATGAGGTATTTGACCTCTATAAAACAAACGATGCACTAAAGAGAAAGAACCAAAGAATTTCAGAGCAATTCGCAAGATATATCGAGGGAGATGGAGCAGATGGAATGTTACTTTCTGCTATGGCTAGTGTAAATTTAGAGGGTATATATTTTCTATTGGGATTTAGTTATATTTATGTTTTAGGCGATAAAGTTCCAGGTGCTAGAGATATGATTAAATTTATTAGCAGAGATGAGTTAAATACCCATTTACCACTATTTGCAAATATATTTAAGACTCTTCAAAAAGAGAATAAGATATCTTCATCTATAATAGATAAGAGTTATGAGATGATAACAGAAGCTGTAGATATTGAATTAGAGTATGGTAAATATCTGATTGACAACTACTCTATTATGGGGCTTAGAGAAGAGCTTATTACAAATACAGTTTACAACTATGCAAATGATAGATTAGAAAAGATTGGATTAGAGCAAATTTTTCCAAAAAGCGAAACGACCTATCTGCAAAAATTAGTAGATAAAAATTTGGCAATGAATGATGTAAAACAGAACTTCTTTGAGACAAATGTAACAAACTATGCTAAAAACAGTATAGATTTTGATGACTTTTAAACTCAAAATAAAATGGCATTTCTGTTATAACAAAATTGCTCTAAGCCCTCGAATTTATTCTAGGTAAAAAAGTTTAAACTTTAGCAATAAGCTTTAATAGACGCGAATGAATTCGCGTGTCCGTATTGTTTGAAGTTGCTTAATTTTAGCACTTCACTATAATACCAAAATAGATGATACTAAATATGTAATTCCTATTACAAAAATTTTCTCTAAAATACCACTTTGTTTAAAATTATGATATAATTACTTTAACTATATTTAGTTCAGGAGTAATTATGAAATTTTTAAGACTTTTAGCAGTAGCTTTTTTATTAATTAGTGCTGTAAACGCACACGAGATTGGACCTAGCAATTTTGATAGAACTATCAAAAGTCATAAGTATGTTTTAGTAAAATTTTGGGCTTCGTGGTGTGGACCTTGTCAAATGCTTAAACCTGAGTTTGAAAAGGCTAAAAGAGTTGCTGGTAACAAGGTCTATTTTGCAACTTATAATATAGATTTAAGAGGAGAGCCATTAAGCAGATATAATGTATCTATGATACCCACAATGATACTATTTGTAGATGGAAAAGAGGTAGATAGAAGCAACTCAGTTTTAAGCTCTTCAGATATTGTAAGTTGGGTTTTGGGGTATGTTCCACAGTAGAGTTTTACTCTACTAAATATTCAAGGGTTAGGATGCTCTAACTAGCTCAATAAATTTAAAAACTTCCTTTTTTATATCTTTATAGAGCTCATATATCTTTTGATATTTATACTCATACTCTCCTACAAATTTAGACGGGTCGGCAAAATCCCATTCTATTTTATGAGCAGTTCCTGGAAATAGAGGAGAGACTCCCACTCTTTCTAAATTACATACAGATATAACATAATCAAAATTTTGATCTTTGCAATTTTCACAAAGTTTAAATATATTATCTAAACTATTGTGCCTTATATCTATTTGCTCCTCTTTTTCTAAGACATCTGCAACAATAGGATTTATACTAGTTGGGTTATAACCAGCACTTTTAGCCTCTAGTATATCACTTGCATATTTATTAACCAACTCTTCAGCAATTTGACTTCTTGAACTGTTATGAATACATATAAATAGAACTTTTTTCTTTTTCAATTTCTGTCCTGACTAATAAAGCCCAATTATGAAATAGAAATCACTAATTTAGGGCAAAATAAATTTTATACCTCTTGCATAATTTTACACTCTTTTTTCAGTGCTATGCAAAAAGTATATTATACTATAAAAAGCTTTTAAATTATTTATCTGCTTTTGATAAATACTCACTTGTAACTACTTTATCAAGGGGTTGATTTACATCAGATGGGTATAGAACAAATTTAGAGTTATCAGATGTTGATAACTCTCTAACTGAATCTATATATGCAGTAGAGGTTAAAAATTGCATTATCTTCTCTCCAGAGATATCGGGCATCAACTCTTTTAGCTCTCTAATTGCATTTGCAGTTGCTTCTGCTTTCTTTTCTATTAAAAGCTTTTCACTCTCTGCTTGAAGCTCTCTAACTCTCTTCTCTCCCTCTGCTGTGAGTATTGCTGCTCTTCTCTCTTTTTCTGCTACTATCTCTTTTTCTAATGCCTCTTTAACCGATTTTGGTGGAGATATACTCTCAAATTTAACAAGCATTATCTTAACACCCCACCTGTCGCAATCTTTTGTCATATCTTCTTGAATATCTTTTGCAATTTTATCTTGCTCTTTTTGAATATCGTCAAAAACCATTAAACCAAGTCTCTTTAGTGTTGCACTAATTAGTAAAGAATTAACAGATTGCTTATAATCTTCTACCTCCATAACAGCTCTCATTGGGTCAAATATCTTAACAGAAATTATCATATCTATCTCTATTTTTATATTATCTTTTGTAATTACATCGTGTGCTGGTGGGTCAATTTGATGCTCTTTTAAAGATACTTCTTGAAGAGGAACTTCAATTATAGGAATGTAAAAATTTATACCCTCATACAAAACCCTATCTTTATATATTCTATTCTCTAAAATTACAGCCTTTTGAGCCTCTACAACCAACATTGGCATTAAATCTTTTATACTTACTTTAAAGATTATCGACAAAAAGTATATAAATAGAAAAAATATTGCTATCAAGACAATACCATAAAGAAAGACTTCTACTCCACTCATTATAATAACCTTTACAATTTTATTACTTTTATTATACAATAATTTTCTATTATATTAGAATAATATTAAATATCAGATGAATATAAGCAAACTTTTAGTAAAATTACACGCCCAAAATTAGATAATTAATTTTGTGGAGCTGCGTGAAGAGCTTTTATATAGTTCGCACTGATTATATAAGAGCTGGTTTGGTAGTAACTTCTCTAAACCACGCAAAAATAGGTGCAAAAAATATTTAGGAGTGCCTTATGAAGGTAAGACCATCAGTTAAAAAGATGTGCGATGATTGTAAAATAATCAAGCGCAAAGGCGTTATTAGAGTGATTTGCAAAAATCCTAAACATAAACAGAGACAAGGATAAATATGGCTCGTATTGCAGGTGTTGATTTACCAAAAAGCAAGAGAATGGAGTATGCATTAACTTATATCTATGGTATTGGTTTACATACATCAAGAAAGATTTTAGATGCAACTGGAATTAGTTATGACAAAAGAGTTCATGAGCTAACAGATGCTGAAGCGGCAACAATTCGTAAAGAGATTCAAGATAATTATATGGTTGAGGGTGATCTTCGTAAGAAAGTTATGCTTGATATCAAAACTTTAATGGATCTTGGTAACTATCGTGGTTTAAGACACAGAAGAGGACTTCCTGTTCGTGGTCAAAAAACTAAGACAAATGCGCGAACTAGAAAAGGTAAGCGTAAAACTGTTGGCGCAGCATCATAGGAGTATTGACAAATGGCAAAAAGAAAAGTTAAAAAGCAAGTTGCAAAAGGCGTTGTATATATCGCAGCAACATTTAATAATACAGTAGTTACTGTTACAGATGAGATGGGTAATGTATTAGCATGGAGCAGTGCTGGTAGCCTTGGATTCAAAGGTAGCAAAAAATCAACTCCATATGCTGCACAACAAGCAGTAGAAGATGCTATGACTAAAGCAAAAGAGTATGGCATTAAAGAGGTTGGTATTAAGGTTCAAGGACCAGGTTCAGGTAGAGAGACTGCAGTTAAAAGTGTAGGTGCTGTTGAGGGTATTCGTGTTATATTCTTTAAAGATATTACACCACTACCTCACAATGGTTGTCGTCCTCCTAAAAAGCGTCGTGTATAATCCGACTTACTATAGTTTATAAAAAGATTTAAAAGGTAATTAAATGGCAAGATATAGAGGTCCAAGAGAGAAACTTGAAAGAAGACTTGGTGTTGATTTAGGGTTAAAGGGCGAGAGAAGATTAGCAGGTAAGAGTGCATTAGAGAAGCGTCCATATGCTCCCGGTCAGCATGGTCAAAGAAGAGGAAAAATTAGCGAATATGGTATGCAACTTCGCGAGAAGCAAAAAGCTAAATTTATGTATGGTGTTAGTGAAAAGCAATTTAGATCACTATTTAAAGAAGCTTCAAGAAAAGAAGGAAATACAGGGGAGCTACTTATCTCTCTTTTAGAGCAAAGATTAGATAATGTAGTTTATCGCCTTGGATTTGCAACTACTAGAGCATTTGCAAGACAACTTGTAAACCATGGTCATATCTTGGTTGATGGTAAAAGAGTTGATATTCCATCATTCCGTGTAAAACCAGGTCAAAAAGTAGAAGTTAGAGAGAAGAGCAAAAGCAATCCTCAAATTGTTAGATCTATGGAACTTACGAAGCAAACTGGTATCGTTGAGTGGGTAGATGTTGATCAAGAGAAGCTTTTTGGTATATTTACTAGATTACCAGAGAGAGAAGAGGTTAAGATTCCGGTTGAAGAGCGTTTAATCGTTGAGCTTTACTCTAAATAAAAAATAAAGGTAGCATTATGAAAAGTATTAAAGATGCTCCAGCTATACCTAATGAAGTAGATATTAGAGAGACTGGTAAAAATAGAGCAGAGATAAGTGCATGGCCATTTGAGACTGGTTATGCAGTTACTCTTGCTCATCCATTAAGACGCCTAATTCTAGGTAGTTCAGTTGGTTATGCACCAGTATCTCTAAAAATTGATGGTGTTTTGCATGAATTTGACTCTGTTCGTGGTATGAAAGAGGATATTGCAGTATTTATTATTAATCTTAAAACTATTAGATTTAAGATTAAAGAAGAGCTTCCAAGTGCAGTAGTTAATTATAGCTTTGTTGGTCCAAAAGAGATTAAAGCTTCAGATTTAGCAAATGACGAAGTAGAAGTTATAAATGGCGATGCAATACTTGCAACTTTAAATAAAGATGCAGAGCTTAACTTTACAATCGAAATTCGTAAAGGTATAGGTTATGTTCCTAGTGAAGATTTAAGAGATGAAGTAGATGCAGAAGCTATTGCACTAGATGCATTTTTTACACCAGTTAGAAAAGCTAACTATAAAATAGAGAGTGTTTTAGTTGGTGATAATCCAAATTTTGAAAAGATTGTTTTTGATATTGAAACAGATGGTCAAATTGCACCAAGAGATGCATTTGGTAATGCATTAGAGACAATGAACAAACAGTTAAATATCTTTGGTAATGTATTTGATATCGATTTAGAAGCAACAAAAACAAAAGGTAAGAGTGAAAGCGCACTTAAAACTCTACTTATCCCTGTGGATATGTTAGGATTTAGTGCAAGAAGTTCAAACTCATTAGAGAGAGCTGGTATTAAATATATTGGTGAATTGGTATTAATGAGTGAGAATGAGATTAAATCTATTAAAAACCTTGGTAAAAAATCTCTTGATGAGATTTTAAGCACATTAGAGAGTCATGGTTTTGGAGAAGATTACAAATTAGATGGCAAAATAAGAGCAGATCTAATAGAAAAAATAAATCAATTAAAGTCGTAAAGGATTTAGCATGAGACATAGACATGGATATAGAAAACTTGGTAGAAAGTCTCAGCATAGAGCTGCCCTACTAAAAAACTTGGCAATTGCCTTAACAAAAGAGGGTAGAATTGAGACAACTCTACCAAAAGCTAAAGAGCTTAGAAAATATTATGAAAAACTAATAACAAAAGCTTTAAAAGGTGATTTTAATGCACATAGAGCTATCTTTGCTCAGCTTCAGTGTAAAGAATCAACAAAAGCTCTTGTAGAAGATATTGCACCAGAGTATAAAGATAGAAATGGTGGATACACAAGAATCATCAAAACAAGAGTTCGCCGTGGTGATGCTGCTGAAATGGCAATTATCGAGCGTGTATAGTTAGGTTCTTTGCCTAGCTTAATTTATAATTTTTCCATTTATTTAACTGTAAACTACTACTTGTAAAAGTTATCTTCATTAGACTTTTTCTATAATAGCGTAAGCTTTAAAATATTATTTTTATTTAATGTTCATTTCATTGGCATTTAATTTATATTAACTACTTATATCTGTTTACAAGAAAGAGGTTTAAGTAACTTAAATGGGTAAGCAAATTTATTTGTATTTTACAGATATAAATATCTATTTGTAGCATAAACCTAAATTATTCACTAAAAATTACCAAACTAGCAATAAAATATTAATATAGAGTAGTATAATTTAGTTAGTTTTTTAGCTTCTTCTAGTTTACTATTTATTAAATAATTATGCTATAATTTTATAAAAATAGGAGCATTATTTTATGCATAATATATCTGTAATTATTCCTACATATAATGCTCAAAAATATCTACCTAATCTTTTAGAGAATCTATCCAAACAGAGTTTAGATTTTGAATTAATTATAATAGATTCAAGCTCTAGTGATGATACACTCAAGATTGCCAAAAGTTATACAGATAGAGTTTTTACAATTCCTAAGAGTGAATTTGATCATGGTGAAACAAGAACAAAAGCATCAAAATTAGCTAATGGTGATATATTGATATTTTTGACTCAAGATGCTCTACCTGTTGGTAGTATGGAGTTAGAGAAATTGATTGAACCAATTATTAATAATAAGGCTGATGCAGTCTATGGTAGGCAATTGGCAAATGCAAATGCTACAATATTTGCTAGACATTTAAGAGAGTATAACTACACCGATATCTCCTATGTTAGAGAGTTTAAAGATGCCAAAAAGTATGGGATTAAGACAGCTTTTTTCTCTGATAGCTTCTCTGCATACAAAAAAGAGACGATAGAGAGTGTTGGATACTTTAAAGAGGGGACGATAGTTGGAGAAGATATGCATTTAGTAGCTAGAGTTTTGCTAAATGGTGGCAAGGTAGCATATTGTGCAAATGCAGTGGTTTATCACTCTCATAACTATACAATAAGAGAGGATTTTGCAAGATATTTTGATACAGGGGTATTTCATACTACTGAGTCGTGGTTAGTAGATAAGTTTGGAAAAGTTGAGGGCGAGGGTAAAAGGTATATAAAATCGGAAGCAAAATATATAATTGAAAAGAGGGCTTACTTTAAATTTATAGAGTTTGTAGTTAGAAATGGAGCTAAATTTGTTGGGTATAAACTTGGCAAAAACTATAAAAAATTACCAAAAAAATTGGCAAAAAAGCTTAGTATGCATAAATCTTGGTGGGATAGATGGTATTAAATGGTGAAACAAACTCAATAATTGAGTGGGATTATTACTCCTCTTTTGATTATAAAAACCCTTTTAAAGATGTAGGGTTAGATATTTTAATAGTTAAAGATAACGCTGAGTGGAGAGTTCCTGCATTTTGGAGAGGAGACGGAGTATGGAGTGTCAGATTTTTAGCCAAAGATGAGGGTGAGTATATAGTTAAATCGATATGTAGCAATATAGATGATAGAGAGTTGCACAATATTAGTCATATATTAAAAGTCAAAAAAGGTAATAAAAAGAGTGTAAAGTCTATTACTCTATCAAAAAATAGAGAATTTTTGCTAGATGATGACAGTAAGCCTTTCTTTTGGTTTAGTGATACTTGGTGGATGGCTCTTAGCAAAAGGTTAAGCTTTAGCGAATTTAAAGAGTTGGCAAACTACAGAAAAGAGCAAAATTTTAATAATATTCAATTGGTTGCTGGGCTTTTTCCTGATATGGATATTTTTGATAGTAGAGCAGAGAATGAAGCTGGTTATGTTTGGGATAGCAATTTAAACTCTGTAAATCCAAAATATTTTGATATTGCAGATGAAAAAATAGAGTATTTAAGCAACTTGGGGTTTATTATAACTATAGTTGGGGCGTGGGGATACTATTTAAAGCTTTTAGGCTTAGAAAATATGAAACTCCACTGGAGATATATTGTAGCTAGATGGGGTGCTTATTCAACTATTTGGACATTGGCAGGAGAGGCTACTATGCCTTACTATTTAAGCAGTAGTAAAAAAGATGATAGTAAACTGCTAAAGAGTGGTTGGAGTATTATCGCTAAATATTTAAGAGAGATTGATCCATACTCTAAATTAATTACAATTCACCCAATAGATAGCTCAAATAAAGAGATTGA
>JALSPE010000064.1 GCA_026986085.1 Campylobacteraceae bacterium
TGTTAAAGATCATTCATAAACACGCTATCTCTAGATATCTCTGTTACCAAACATTGGCTCCATCTGTGTTTGTGGAGCGTATTATAGTCAAATTAATATTATTTGTCAAGAGTTTTTTGAAAGTTTATGAAATTTATGGGGATATTTTTACTGTTTGTAGCATAAAGTGCCGTCTTATGGTGGTGTTAGTAGTCTTTAGAAAATATTATATCGGCACTCTGTTTATCTTTGCCTATCTCTATTATACTATGAATATCTTTTGTTATATCTATTTTTGTTTTTACTGAAGCTTTTTCTCCATCTTGATTATAATATATTATAATATTTTTACTCACACTCTTACCTACACTAAATCCATTCTCTTTAACAGATATATGATCTATTTTAATTCCAATAGAGCCTAAAAGTGATTTGGCTAAACTACCACCAACCATATTAATCATTGACTCTTCACTATGCGTTCCAACTGCACTTGTATCATCAAATAATAAATATGCTAAAATTTGCTCTTTTGTCAAAGGTGGATTGCTTCTAAAAAATAGTATAGGCATAGTTGGTGTTCCGGATATATTAATATATACTGTATAATCACTACCTTTATATTTTAACTCAATATTTAAATTTGGAGAGCTGCTTCTACCCCTAAATGTAATTAAACCCCTTTTAACCATAAGCTTTTTCCCATTTAGCAAATAGTAACTATCTTTTGTTATTTTAACTACTCCAGTAAATTTAGATAACTTTCCATACTCTTTTTTTATCTTTATATTTGGAATTAATTTGAAATAGCTTCCGGTATTAGAATATATTAAACCCTTTTTTGTTATTATTTTTAAATCTAATTTAATATTTTTAGCAAAATCAGTATTCTCTTTAGCTCTTTTTCTCTGTAATATAATTATATCTTCATTATCTGCTATATTTTTTCTTGTTATTGCACTCTTAATTTTTCCTTTCAATATTTTTACAACCCCTTTAATATATTTTTTACTCTTTTTTATAATTATATTACTATTTATATAGAGTGACAAATCTGCTCTATCGCTATTTATATTGAACCTTTTTGCATCTACTTTTAATTTTCCATACATTGTAGATAAATTATAACTCCCCTTAATTAACAATGAATCATTAACCCAAAATCTATTTATATCTATTAAACTGTTATTAAAATATAATAATGATGGGATATTAGAGTATATGTTATACTCATCATAAATTAATTTATATCTATCTATATTTAATGTGCCATCTGAATAAACTCCCTCTATATTTACATTTTTAATTTTATTTCTTTTACCACTACTTTTATAGCTAACAAAAGGAGAGTTAATAATAAATGCAACTTTTTTAAAATTTTTAACCATTAAATTTATATTTAAATCTCCATCAATATCTTCACTACTATCTAGTTTATATACTCTTTTTATAGAACTTATAGCTCTCTTAATTGATTTTGTAGAGATAGATAAATTCAAATTATCAATATAGCCATTACCCCTCAAGCTTAATGTTCCAATCTCTATATTTGATTTTATATCTTTACTATTTAAATTATAATTTAATTTTGATTTTATATTTTTATTTATTAATTCTAAATTTAATATATTTTTTGAAAAATTAATTTTTGTTATAAACTCTTTTATAGCACTATATTTTAAACTAGAAACACCCTCTATTATTTTAGAATTTTTTGGTATTATGCAATTTAATTTAGAAGTTAAACCATTATTATAACCCCATTTACCATTAATATTTAATAAATTACTTTTTAAATTTATATTACCAGATATAGGTAAAATATTATTAAAATTAATCTTACTATTAATATTTAAATTAGATATATAGCTATTTTCATACTTTTTGGGTAACTCTACTAAAGATGCTAAATTAATATTTTTACTGTTTTTTAAAGTAATGTTTCCACTCTTGAAATCTGTAGAAAAATTAGCTAAAAGTTGCTTAGCTTTTGCATTTGCAATTAGTCTGTTTTCATCTCCACTATAATCAACTTTTAAATTTTCTAATAAGCTATTTACTCTTTTATCATCTAAGAGTAAATTAATATTAGATAGCAAACCTTTATATGTAAGCTTATCCTTTTTATCAATATACTCTAGCTCATTAAATATCTTTGCACTTTTTATTTGAGGTAAACTTATATTACCATCTAACTTCCAATTTAAATCTCCACTATTATAGTTATACTCAACTCTATTGTTAGAATTTAATGATAAGTTATTAATATTTTTTAATATATTATTACCACTCAATCTTAGTTTAATTTTTAAATAATCCAGTCCAAATTTTCCATCTATTTTTAGTGGCTCAATATTTTGTGCTATTAAAGGAATTGAATAATCATCCAAAAGTCTTTGTTTTGCACGGTAAAACCCTTTTGTATAGTAAAAATTATTTTTTATATCTCCATCTAATTTAACATCTCCCCAAGGAGATTTAGCTTTTAAGTTTAATAGACCTTTTTGAATATTAAATTTATCTATTTTTCCAATAATATCTTTTCCGTTGGCATATATTTCATTTAATTCAAATTTTCCAAATTTTCCATTATGAGCCTCTAATTTTAAATTTTTTACTTTAAAAATATTAGGTAATAGATTTGACATACTGCTATTACTATTTGATGAATTATCATCAGGTATTAAATTTATAACTTTATCAATACTATTGCTGTAAATATCTACACTATCTAAAACAATATTTTTATCTAAATTACCACTCAACCTTAGTTTTAAAAGAGTTGAATCCAAATTAAAATTTAACTTTTTACATGTAACTCTATTGTTAATTAAACTATACAATATATTATTTATACTTAAATGCATATATTTTAGTTTCTCATCTTTGTATTTATAGTTACTTGCTTTTATTTTACCTTTTAAAAGTATTAAATTATCTATTGGGGCTACTAAAAAGCTACTGTTTGTAGAATTATTACTACTGTTTATATCTTTATATTTCTGATTATATATTTGATACAGTTTATTTAAATTTTTTACATTAACTATTAAACTTTCAATAGTTAAATTTCTATCTCTATAGCTAGAAGCAAATTTCAAATTTAACTCTTTGCCCAAATATGCAAAATCTAAATTTGCACTATTTAACAAAAGTTTCTTAACATCAAAGTGAGCATTTTCAACCTTTAATTTTATATCTCTTGTAGAGATTCCATCTAATTTAAATTGCTTGAAATCTATTTTTGCACTATTTATGCTAATTCTATTTGGTGTAAAAGGACTTGTTAAAAGTTCACTATCTGAATTACTATTACTATCACTTTTTAAACTATTTAATATCTCTACTAGTCTTACTACATCTAATCTTTTAATATCAATATTATCTATTGAAAGGGTTCTTTTTTTATATTTTCCTGTAAAAAATATATCAGCTATACTACTACTTGAATTATAACTTAAATTACCAATATTAAAAATTTCATTTTTATAACTAATTGTATCTACATTTAGCTCTGCTCTATATACTTTAATACTATCCAAATTAAAAGGTTTCATTGTAAGAAGTATATTATTAAATTCAAAATCTATGTCAATTTTCTCGCTACTTGTCGTATTGTCATCTTTTGGTTTAAAATCATCAACTACTCTCTCTAGAGTTCTCTTATTAACATCTATCAAATGTAACTTATTTATTGATATAACACCATTTATAAGCTTTATTATATTAATTTTTAATTCAACTTTTTGGGCTAATTTTCTGCCTTTATACTGTAAATTTTCAACATTAAAACCCTCTAATAATGCACCATTTGCTTTTGAGTAGTCAAACCCATACTCTTTTAAATTTTTTGCTACATATTTATTGAAAAAATATGTGCTATTAATAAATGTAGAAAATCCTACCAACAGTAGTATAACCACTGTAATAACTATAAACAATTTTCTCAAAATGATTGACCTAACATAATTGATATTGCATAATCTTTTCTATTATGTATATTATATCCTAAATCTATTTTTATTGGACCAATAGGAGTTTTATACCTTAAACCAACACCTAAAGTGTCTAACCTTTTTCCTTTAAAATTAAATTCATCTTTGCTTATCATTGTGCTATCAAAAAATATTGCCCCATAAAACTTTTTATATATTTTATAATTAGCTTCCAACTGTAAATTTAAAAAACTTTTACCACCCATTGCACTAAAACTTTTATTACTAACAACATA
Source organism: Campylobacteraceae bacterium (assembly GCA_026986085.1). GTDB lineage: Bacteria > Campylobacterota > Campylobacteria > Campylobacterales > Sulfurovaceae > JAADEQ01. The sequence continues at coordinate 4,211 of JALSPE010000064.1, forward strand.
TCCAATTTTATCTTTTCCATAAGCTCTATTACTAAAAAGACCACCACCATAAAATAGTTTAGATGCCGGTAAATGCTGACTTTTCTCATGTATTGCACCAATTTTACCAACAGCAGAGAGAGTTAAATCACCAAAACTCTTAATAGCCCTCCCCTCTAACTGATACTTAAAATACTCAACTCCATTACTTCTATATGATAACCCATATTCTCCATAAGCTTTAAAGTAATATCCATTTTTAGGGTCTAATTTAGAATCCCTACCATCGTAAGTTATAGATGCATATGGATATAGTATATTAAATGTTCCACCAATTTTAGATGGATAATCACCTCTTAACTTTATAATTAACCTCTCTAAACCTAAACCCAATTTAAAGCTAAAATCATTATGATTATACTCTAAATAACTATTGATATATCCCTTTTTCTCTCTATATGAGCTACTCTTTTCTAGTAAAAACCCACTACTTACATAAAGGTCAGCATACTCTTTTTTATAATTAAATATAGCAGGAATAAATAGTTCAGAACTTATATCTTGTTGATTTTTAGATAACTTTGCTTTTACCCTGACTCTTTTTGCATTACCGAAAAAATTTCTACTCTCCCACATACCTCTTACTCTAACACCAACTTCACTATCTACTCCAATTGCATAGAGATATCTTCTTAACTTCTCTGCCTTATCTAAACTTATATTACTATCTACATATCTAGTTTTTTTATCTAAATCATACTTTATCTGTATATTTGCAAAAATATTCAAACTATTTAAACTATTATAACTATCTTTTATCTTTCTTATATCAAATTTATCACCCTCTCTATATTTAATTCGAGAAAATATAACATCCTTTTTAATATCTTCTGGCTTTTTATATATCTTAGTTTTTCCAAAATAACACAAATCTCTCTTATTAATATTATACTTCAATTTAGCACTATAACTTTTTAAATCTACATAAGCCTTAGTATCAACTTTTGCATTGCAATAACCACTCTCTAAAAGCTTCTCTTTTATCTCTTTTTTTATATCATCAAACTTACTGCTTTTAAAGATTTCACCCTTTCTCCAGCTAACTATATTTTTAATATTAAAATTTGTATTAATTTTAATATCTATAACCTTTATAGGCTCTCCTTCTTTTATTGTTATATAAATCTCACTATCACTTTTTTTAATATCAACCTTAGCATCAAAATAACCAATGCTCTCTAGATATCCTTTTATTGTTGATTTAATATCTTTTGTAAACTCTTTTTTAATTACTAATTTATCACTCCAAAAATTAAAAAAATCACTCTTCTTTACACCTATCTCTTTTGCAATACTCTTCTTATCTAAAGCATTAGATACATTAATATATACCTTATAATAATCCTCACCTATCTTAGTGCTATTTGTTTCTGCTGAAAATATAAAAGTTGTTAATATTGCAGTAGAGACTACAATTTTTTTCATACTCTATCCTATTCTTACAATTTTATCTGATGCCCAATGTGCTAAATCTTCATCATGAGTTATAAGTAAAATTGCCATCTCATCCAATAGAGATATTAAAAGCTTCATAGTTTCAAGTTGCACAATATTATCTAATGCACTTGTTGGCTCATCACAAAGTAGTAGCTTTGGCTTCATAAGCAACGCCCTTAATATACTACACCTTTGTAACTGCCCACCAGAGAGTTCATGTGGCAAAGCTTTTAAATTCTCATTAGTTAAAGACAACTTTTTTAAATATTTATTATACTCTTTTTCTTTTGAAACCTCTAAAATTTGAGTCAAAATGTTATACGATGGATGAAAAGAGCTATATGGGTCTTGAAAAATCCAACCAATATTGCCTTTTTCTATCTCTCCACTTTTGGGCTTTAAATTACCGGCAATTAACTCAAATAGTGTAGATTTTCCAGTTCCACTCTTTCCCACTACAGACACTAGCTCTCCAACTCTAAGAGTTAAATTAAAATTTTCAAATAGTAATTTATCGCTATATCCAAAAGATAAATTCTCTATTTTTAATGCAACTTTACTATCCATTATCCTCTTATCTGACCTGTTCCGTAAATTTTATACTTATAAGTAGTAAGTTCATTTATACCCATAGGACCTCTTGCGTGTAGCTTATTTGTCGATATACCAACTTCTGCCCCAAATCCGAAAGCTCCACCATCTGTAAATCTTGTAGATGCATTTACATAAACAGTTGCTGCATCAACTCTATTTAAAAAACTCTCTGCCAAAGTATAATTTTGCGTAATTATAGCTTCTGAGTGACCTGAGCCATATCTGCTTATATGCTCAATTGCTTCTTCAAAACTATCAACCAACTTTATACTCAAAATATTTGCTAGATACTCTGTATCAAAATCTTCATCTGTTGCCTCTTTAGCATCAATTATATCTAATGCTCTACTATCAACTCTAAGTTCAGTATTGTATTTATCAAACGCCTCTTTTAATTTTGGCAAAAACTCTTTAGCAATTTGACTATCTACTATTAGCGTCTCCATTGCATTGCAAACTCCTGGTCTTTGACACTTCGCATTTATGGCAATCTTAATTGCCATATCAAAATCTGCACTCTTTTCAATATAGGTATGACAAAGCCCTTTATCATGCTTTACAACAGGAACAGTTGCATTAGCCGATACATGTTTAATTAATGCTTCTCCACCTCTTGGAACTATTAAATCTACATAACTATCTTGCTTTATTAGATAATTTACACCCTCTCTTGAACTATCAGGAAGCAAAGATATAATCTCTTTAGGCAAACTGTTACTCTCTAAAACATTTTGTAATATTTTAGCAATTGCTCTATTTGAATTCTCAGCCTCTTTACCACCCTTTAATATAGCAACATTTCCACTTTTAAAACAAAGTGCTGCTACATCTGCTGTAACATTTGGGCGAGATTCATATATAACACCAATAACGCCTATTGGCACTGAAACCTTCTCTATTCTAATATTATCATCAGTCCACCACCCCTCAATCACTCTTCCAACTGGCTCTTTTAATGCTGCTATCTCTCTTAAAGATTTTGCCATAGACTCAACTCTTTTTTTATCTAAAAGTAATCTATCAACCATGGCAGAACTTAAATTTGCCTCTTTTGCCGCACTCATATCTTTACTATTTTCATTTATAATTAACTCTACATTCTCTTCCAAACTATCAGCCATATTATTTAATATATTCTTCTTTTGTGAACTTGATAGCACTCCTATAATAGAGCTACTCTCTTTAGCTTTTTTTAAAAAATTTTCCACTTCTATTGCTCCTCATTAGTTTTAAAAATTTTACCCAAAATTGTATTATTACCACTTTTTGTTACATTTTTATCTTTCATATAACTATCATCAACTACTATCTCTGGAATGGAGCTGTCATTATTATCGCTCTTAACCTCTTTTTGCTTTTCGTAATTATTAACTATCTTTATATACTTAAAAATAGCCTCTATCTCCTTATCTGTTAAGTAGTATTTAGGCATTATTCTACCACCTTTACCAACAGCTTTCTTAAAAGTTTTTAAATTTAATGCCCTAATATCTGGTCCGTTAAACTTAATTTCTATATCATCACTATTTACAAATGATGATATATAAGCACCCTCGCCTAAATCTCCATGGCAACTAGCACAACTTACACCTCTTGGGTTTTTATATAACATCTGCCCATACTCAAATTCAGATATAAAATCCTCACCAAATAGAAAAAATGTAGAAACTATTAGCATAAAACAAACTCTCAAATACGCCACCTAATCTTTTTTTAGATATAATACCAAAATTCTTTAAAATAAAGGGTTAGTATGACACTAATAGATGGTAAAAAATTATCAAATAAGATAGAAGATGAGATATCTAAAGAGGTAGAATCTCTAAAGCCAAAGGGTATTGTTCCAGGACTTGCAGTTATTTTAGTAGGTGATGATCCAGCAAGTCATACATATGTATCTATGAAAGAGAAATCATGCAAAAAAGTAGGTTTCTACTCTATTGTTCATAAAATGCCTGATACAATTACCCAAGATGAGATAATAGAGACTATAGAGATGATGAACAATAATCCAAGAATAGATGGGATTTTAGTTCAACTTCCTCTACCAAAGCATATAGATACAACAAAAATTTTAGAAGTAATTGATCCTAAAAAAGATGTAGATGGCTTTCACCCTTACAATATGGGGCGCTTAGTAGAAGGTTTAGATGCCTTTGCACCCTGCACCCCACTAGGTGTTATGGAGATGTTTAAAGAGTATAAAATAGATTTAGAAGGAAAAGATATCTGTGTTGTAGGAGCAAGTAATATAGTTGGAAAGCCAATGGCAGCCTTGCTTTTAAATGCAAATGCTACGGTAACAGTTACCCATATATATACAAAAGATTTATCTTCACATACAAAAAAAGCAGATATAGTAATTGTTGGTGTTGGAGTTCCTAGCTTAATTAAAGAAGATATGGTAAAAGATGAAGCTATAGTAATAGATATAGGTATTAACAAGCTCGAGAGTGGCAAATTAGTCGGAGATGCAGATTTTGAAACTCTTTCAAAAAAATGCTCATATATTACACCAGTTCCAGGAGGTGTTGGTCCTATGACAATAGCCATGCTTCTTAAAAATACACTAAAAGCTGCCCAAAGAAGAGTAAAATGAAAAAATTTTTAACTAAACTATATAACTTTACTACAAGTTGGACTGGAACAATTATAATAGTTTTACTACTGGTATTTTTTGGTTTTCAATCTTTTGTAATTCCAAGTGGTTCAATGAAAAGAACTCTACTTGTAGGAGATTTTCTATTTGCTAAAAAATTTAGTTACGGCATAAGCATACCTGAACTTCCTATAATCGGGTTAAAAATATTGCCCGATATAAATGGCAATGGACACTTAATAGAAGGAGATAGACCAAAAAGAGAAGATATTGTAATATTTTATGTCCCTACAAACAAAAAGCAACACTTTGTAAAAAGATGCGTTGCTGTTGGTGGAGATGAATTAATATATTATGATAAACATCTACTTATTCATTTTCATGAAGGAGATGAATTTATCAAAAAAAACTATCCCAAGAAAAAAATAGTAAAAGCTATGGGTAAATTGTGGGTAGTTAATCCATATAAAGATAAATATCCAGGTATTCAGTATCAGCCAGAGTATGATAGTAACTCATTTTTGCAAATGATATATAGAGGAGAAAAAGAGGTAGATATGAAACCTGTCTATATTGAAGATCTAGATGCACCAATTATTAATTATGGTATAAAGCCATTAAATGCATTCTATAAAAAAGTTTCACCAGATCACTTCTATATGATGGGAGACAACAGAGATAACTCTGATGATAGCCGTTTTTGGGGAGAAGTTCCATACTCTCTAATTATTGGAAAACCTTGGTTTACATGGATGAGTATAGAGTTTAGAGACTACAACTGGGTAGCAAAAGGAGGAGCAAATAAAGGCAGAGACCATGCTCTACTTAAAAAAGTATGTAAAGGTAGTGATATACTATCTAAAGAGTGTGAGAAAAAGTGGAATAGATATAGATTTACTATAAGGTGGGAGAGAATGTTTAGAAATATAAGTAAAATGCAGCTAGAAGAGCCAACAAGATGAGTGAAATAGAGATATTAAAAGTAGTTGCTTTAATATTGGCTTTAGCAATTGCTATTATAGGACATGAGATTATGCACGGATATATTGCCTATAAGTATGGTGATAATACAGCTAAAAATGCAGGAAGACTTAGTATAAACCCAATAGTGCATATTGACCCTATTGGAACTATTTTAGTTCCTGCTATCTTATACTTTTCACCTGCTAATTTTTTATTTGGATGGGCTAAGCCAGTTCCAGTAAATATGCAAACAGTAATAAGAAATGGAGGATATGGCGCTGCAATTGCTGTTGCTCTTGCTGGTATTACATTTAATATTATATTAGCAATACTATTTGCAACTATTTATCCTCTAGTTTTAAACCCACAGAGTCTAACTTCTGCATTTTTTACTATGTTTGTAACTCAAACTATTGTGATAAATGTAGTTTTAGCAGTATTTAACCTTTGGCCCATACCACCACTAGATGGTTCACAAGCTATACACTTTTTAGCTTTAAAATTTAAGTGGTATAAGGTAGCTCAGTTTTATGAAAAGATATATCCATATGGAATGTTTATCCTATTTGGAATACTTTTTATACCACAACTAAGTCAAATACTATTTGCTCCAGCTGGATGGATACTTAATTTAATATTACCATAGAAGGAAAAAAAATGAAATTTTATATAGCAACAGACCACGCAGGAATTAACTATAAAGATTTTGTAATCGAGCTTTTAAAAAACAAAAATATAGAAGTAGAAGATTTAGGACCATATTCAAAAGATAGAGTAGATTACCCAGACTTTGCCCAAAAGTGTGCCAAAGCTGTAAAAGAAGATAGTGGTAGCTTTGGTATATTAATTTGTGGAACAGGAATAGGAATGAGCATAGCTGCAAATAAAGTAGATGGTATTAGAGCAGCCCTTTGCCACGATGCATACACTGCATCTATGGCAAGAGCACATAACGAAGCTCAAATATTATGTTTTGGAGAGAGAGTAGTAGGACTAGGAGTAGTAGAGAGCATAATAGATGCCTTTATAACCACACAACCAGAAGGTGGACGCCACACTCAAAGAGTAAAAAAGATAATGGCTATCAAGTAGGTATATACCCTACTTAGCCTATTTTTATACATCATAAAATACACTACCTATTTGATGCTAAGTTAATTAAAAATTACTTTGGTCTCAAACTTATTCGAGTTAAAAACTCAATGTGTAGTATATATGTTAAAATAGAATAAATAAAGATATTTCTGTTAAAATTGTAAAAAAACTATTAAGGTATTAAATGTTTGGAATTATTAAAGTTGCATCTTCTTCGCCAAAATTAACTCTTGCAAACCCAAAAGAGAATGCAAAAGAGATTATATCAATAATTAAAAATGCTGATGAGAAAAATAGTGCCATCATACTATTTCCAGAGTTGGCTCTAATTGGTTATAGCGTTAATGATTTAATATTCCAAACCACTCTTTTAGAAGCTCAATACAAAGCCCTAGAGAGAATTTTAAAAGATACAAAAGAGTTAAATATTGTATCAATTATAGGTATTGCAATAAAACATAACTCAAGACTATACAATAGTGCAGTAGTTATTCAAAATGGCAAAATTTTAGGCGTAGTTCCAAAAAGCTACATTCCAAATAAACAAGAGTTTTATGAATTAAGACACTTCAATAGTGGAAAAAATATTAAAAATGATTATATAAATTTGCTTAATAATAAAACTCCATTTGGTGTAGATTTACTATTTAAAAAAGAGAGTGCAATCTTTGGTATAGAAATATGTGAAGATTTGTGGGCAGTTACACCACCTAGCTCTCTCTTGGCATCATCTGGTGCAAATATTATTTTTAACCCAAGTGCTAGTAACGAAATTATAGGCAAAGCTAATTATAGAGCAGAACTTGTTAAAACCCAAAGTGCCAGAGCATTATCTGCATATGTTTATGCCTCTAGCTCATTAGGAGAAAGTTCTACAGATACTATATTTAGTGGAGATTTGATAATAAGCGAATATGGAACTATACTAAAAAGAGATAAAGATATAAGCTTCAATAGCAAAGTAATATATGCAAATATAGATATAGAGAGAATATCAAATTTAAGAGTTATAGATACATCTTATAACCAATCTGATATTGGTCAATTAAGAGTAGTTGAACTATCAACTCTTAATCAGATAGAAAAGATAGAAAGAGCCTATAATCCACACCCATTTGTCCCTAAAAATATAGATAAAAGAGAAGAGGTTTGCGAAGAGATAAGCAATATCCAAGCTTATGCCTTAATTAGAAGATTAAAACAAATAGGTATAACAAAAACAGTTATAGGCGTATCAGGAGGGTTAGACTCTACACTCGCCCTACTCTCAATACATAAAGCATACTCTATAATGAGTTGGGATTTTAAAGATATTATAGCAGTTACAATGCCAGGTTTTGGAACAACAAGCACAACAAAAAGCAGTGCATACCAACTATGTAAAATTTTAGGCGTAACATTTAAAAGTATAGACATCACTCCTCTAGCTCTTGAAGAGTTTAAAACAATAGAGCATAGCCCAAATGATTTAAGTGTAACTTATGAAAATGTTCAAGCAAGAGCTAGAACCTCCATATTAATGAATATGGCTAATAAAATGGGAGCAATTGTAATAGGAACAGGAGATTTAAGTGAAATAGCACTAGGGTGGAATACATACAATGGCGACCATATGAGTATGTATGCTCTAAATAGTGGCATTCCAAAAACACTAATAAAATATCTTATAGAGTTTTATACTCACCACTCAAGTGAGTTAAAAGATGTTTTGGAGCAAATTTTAAATACTCCTATTAGCCCTGAGCTTCTTCCGCATGAAAATGATAAAATAGAGCAAGTAACCGAAGATATTATAGGACCATATGAGCTACACGACTTCTTTTTATATCACTTTATAAGAGAGGGTTTTAGTCCCAAAAAGATATTAGAGATTGCAGATATAGCTTTTGATAAATATGATAAAGATACAATAAAAAAGTGGCTTAAACTATTTATAAAACGCTTCTTTACACAACAATTTAAAAGAAGTTGTATGCCAGATGGTCCAATGGTTGGAACCATTAGTCTAAGTCCTAGAGCAAATTGGAGAATGCCAAGTGATGCAGACTATAAAATATTTTTAGAAGAACTTGAGTAAAAATAATTTTG
>JALSPE010000065.1 GCA_026986085.1 Campylobacteraceae bacterium
ATAGTAAAAAAGTTTTATCTATGTTAGTGTCCAATAAAGAGCACAAAGTGCGAGGGCTTCCCGCCGAGGGAAACTCAGCGTTAGCGTAGTCAAGCGGACTTGTTCGCTTGGCGTCCAATAAAGAAAAACTCAGCGTTAGCGTAGTCAAGCGGACTTGTTCATTTGGCGTCCAAAGAGCACAAAGTGCGAGGGCTTCCCGCCGAGGGAAACTCAGCGTTAGCGTAGTCAAGCGGACTTGTTCGCTTGGCGTCCAATAAAGAAAGCGTAGTAAAATGAGCTTTGCTCATTTTGCGTCCTATAAAAGTAAAAAATAAGGAAAGATATATATGTCAAAATTTATAGAAGTTTATGGTGCTAAAGAGAATAATTTAAAAAATATATCTATAAAAATACCTAAAAATAAACTTGTAGTAGTTACTGGAATTAGTGGTAGTGGTAAATCTACCCTTGCTTTTAGTACTCTATATGCAGAGGGTCAAAGGCGTTATATTGAATCTCTATCTAGCTACGCAAGACAATTTTTAGGGCGTGTGGGAAAACCAGATGTAGATAAAATTGTAGGTCTGACTCCTGCTATTGCAATAGACCAAAAGACAACAAGTAAGAATCCTCGCTCTACAGTTGGAACAATTACAGAAATTTACGACTATCTAAGATTGCTCTTTGCAAGAGTAGGAAAACAGCACTGTCATGAGTGTGGCAAACCAATATCATCTATGAGTGCAAGTGATATTATTACAGAAGTAATGCGCCTACCAGAGGGAGCAAAGCTTGTAATTATGGCTCCACTTGTAAAAGGGAAAAAAGGGACTTTCTCCGATATGTTAGAGTCTCTTAGGCATAAAGGCTATGTAAGAGCTATGATAGATGGAGTTATGGTTAGGCTAGATGATGAAATAGAGTTAAGTAAAACTAAAAAACATACAATTAAAGCTGTAATTGATAGAGTTGTTGTAAAAGAAGAGAGTAAAGAGAGGATTGCACAAGATGTTGAGAAGTCTCTTAATTTAGCTTTTGGAGAGGTAGAGATAGAGGTTATAAATTACGAAGAAGTAGGGCTTGATAGAAAAGATTGGCACTACTCTGAACACTTAGCCTGTTTTGATTGTAAATTAAGTTTTGAGCCACTAGAGCCTGTTAGTTTTTCGTTTAACTCTCCAAAGGGTGCTTGTCCTGCTTGTGATGGGCTTGGTATTAGATATATATTAGATCTTAAAAAAGTTATAGATAGCGAAGTGCCAATTAATGAGGGTGCTATAAAGATTTTATATGGTTTTAATAAAAGTTACTACTTTAAATTTTTAACTGCATTTTGTGAGCAAAACGATATAGATACAAAGATACCTTTTTCCAAATTAGAGGAGCATCAAAAAAAGGCAGTTCTTTACGGATTACCAGGAGAGGTTACTTTTACTTGGAAGCGCCATAAACTAAAGAGACAATGGCCAGGTGTTGTAAAGATTGCTTACGATATGTCCACAGAAAGTAAAGATTTTGATGACTATATGACAGAGACCGTTTGTGATGAGTGTAATGGACACAGACTTCGTCCACGCTCTTTGAGCGTTAAAATAGAGGGTAAAAATATTGCAGATATTATTGATATGCCAATAGAAGAGAGTTACAACTATTTTGTAAATGATGATAATTTTTCACACTTAAGCTCTCAACAAAAGTTTATTGCAGAATCTATACTAAAAGAGATTAAAGAGAGGCTCTTTTTTCTATATGATGTTGGATTAGGATATATTACACTAAGTAGAGATGCAAGAACTATAAGTGGTGGAGAGGCACAAAGAATTAGAATTGCTTCTCAAATAGGAAGTGGCTTAACTGGCGTTATGTATGTTTTAGATGAGCCAAGTATTGGACTTCATGAAAGAGATACAATGCGCCTAATTAGAACACTTCAAAATTTAAGAGATAAAGGCAATAGTGTAATTGTAGTAGAGCATGATAAAGAGACAATTATGAATGCAGACCATATTATAGATATTGGTCCAGGGGCTGGAAAGTATGGAGGAGAGGTTGTCTTTGGTGGAACTTTAGCAAAGCTAAAAAAAGCAAAAACCCTAACAGCAGATTATCTATTTGGCAAAAAAGATATATCTTATGAGCAGATAGAGGTAAGCGATAAATTTTTAGAGATTAAAAATGTAAATTTAAACAATATAAAAAAACTAGATGCTAAAATTCCACTTGGAAACTTTGTCTGCGTAACAGGAGTTAGTGGTAGTGGTAAGAGCTCACTGATATTGCAAACGCTCCTACCAACAGCAAAAGAGATACTAAATCGCGCTAGAAAAGTAAACAGAGTAGAGGGTGTAGAGATTAACGGGTTAGAGCATCTTGATAAAGTTATATATCTAGACCAAAGCCCAATAGGTAGAACTCCTCGTTCTAACCCAGCTACATATACGGGTGTAATGGATGAGATACGAAAACTATTTGCTCAAACCAAAGAGGCAGAGCTTAGAGGTTATAAGATAGGTAGATTTAGCTTTAATGTCAAAGGTGGAAGGTGCGAAAAGTGCCAAGGAGAAGGGCAAATAAAGATAGAGATGCACTTTTTACCAGATGTTTTAGTAGAGTGCGACGCATGTAGAGGAACAAGGTATAATGAGCAAACCCTTGAGGTTGAATATAAGGGTAAAAATATTGCTCAAGTCTTAGCAATGAGTGTTTTGGAAGCATCTGAATTTTTTAAAGCTATTCCATCAATTGCAGTTAAACTAGAGACTCTAAAGAGTGTAGGATTAGAGTATATAACTCTAGGTCAAAATGCAACTACATTAAGTGGTGGAGAGGCACAAAGAATTAAATTGGCAAAAGAGTTAAGCCGTAAAGATACAGGAAAGACTCTATATATATTAGATGAACCAACAACAGGATTGCACTTTGCCGATGTAGATAGATTAACAGGAGTTCTTCGCCATTTGGTAGAGCTTGGAAATAGTGTAGTGGTAATTGAGCATAATTTAGATATGGTTAAGAATGCTGACTATATTATAGATATGGGACCAGATGGTGGAGATAAAGGTGGAGAGATAATAGCTACAGGTAAACCACAAGAGTTAGCTAAAAGCTATAAAAAAACAGGTTCTTTTACAGGAGAGTATTTGGCTAAAGAGCTTAAAACCTGAGTTCAACGGAGTATCATAGCCACAGCTTTACAAGGTTAATCTTTGGCTAAATTAAATTTTTGAAGGATAACTAGTTGATTCAAAATAAATTTAAATCGGCATAAGGAAACCTTGTAAAGCCCGAAGGGAAGCCAAAGAATGCACAATCTTTTCTAAATAAAATTCTTGAATTACCTATAGGTAGTCCTACGAATTTGATTTAAAAAATCTAATGCATTCT
>JALSPE010000066.1 GCA_026986085.1 Campylobacteraceae bacterium
CCAAGGAAGCTCACTTTTGTGCCGAATAAGTTTAAAGTTATTATTTTGCCAAATAGTTTGCATTTAAATACCTTTTTATAAATATTATATCAAAGTTTATCTACCGATAAGCAGTAAAATATAAAGTCATAGAAGTTTGCAGCACAAAAAGTGCTACTTTTGAATTGTTTTTTATAAGAGTGTAGAGAGTCTAATTTGATTTTATAGTTTGCTTCTAACCTCTTTAACTGCTTCTACCATATTAATAAGGCTTGGTTTTACCTCTTCCCATTTTCTTGTTTTTAATCCACAATCTGGGTTTATCCATAACTGTTTTGCTGGTAGAACTTCTAAAAGTTTATTAATTTGCTCTACAATCTCCTCTTTGCTTGGAACTCTTGGACTGTGTATATCGTAAACTCCTGGTCCTACCTCTTGTTTGTATCCAATTTTTGCAAAGATTTTAAGTAGTTCATTCCCACTTCTTGCAGTTTCAATAGAGATTACATCTGCATCCATAGCCTCTATTGTTCTAATGATGTCGTTAAACTCACTATAACACATATGAGTATGTATTTGAGTATCTGCTTTTGCTGGTGCAACACAAATTTTAAAATCTCTAACTGCCCACTCTTCGTAAGTTGCTATTTTGCTCTCTCTTAATGGGTAACCCTCTTTAAATGCTGCTTCATCTACTTGAATCATTTTTATTCCTGCATCTTGAAGGTCACTAACTTCATCTGCAATTGCTAGAGCAATTTGTTTAGATACATCACTTCTTTCAATATCATCACGCACAAAAGACCAGTTTAATATTGTTACAGGACCAGTTAGCATACCTTTCATTACTCTGTCTGTTTTACTTTGAGCATATGTAATCCAATCTACTGTCATAGCTTTTGGACGGCTAACATCACCATATATTACTGGTGGTTTAACACAACGGCTTCCATAACTTTGAACCCATCCATTTTGTGAAAATGCAAAACCTTTTAATTGCTCTCCAAAATATTCAACCATATCATTTCTCTCTGGCTCACCGTGAACCAATACATCGATATCTGCTTCTTCTTGGAATGCAACGCAATCATCTATATATTTTTTCATTGCATTTTCATACTCTTCTTTGCTAATTTCACCTTTTTTAAACTCTCGTCTTGCTTTTCTAACCTCTGGAGTTTGAGGGAATGAGCCAATTGTTGTTGTTGGTAGAGTAGGGTAGTTAAATGTTTTGTGTTGAACCTCTATTCTATCTTCAAATTTATCTTCTCTTTCTTTTGCAAAGTTACTATTTACCCTATCTTGAACAGCTTTATCGTGTATAATATCTGCTGTTTTTCTTGTTTTGTTTGCCTCTATATTATTTTCTAATATATCTTTTTGAGCTTCATTTAGTGCATCTTTACCATCTCTAAAGATTGTCTCTATTATCTCTACCTCTTGTAGTTTCTCTTTAGCGTATGATAGCCAACTTTTAACATTTGCATCTAATTTCTCTTCATACTCTAATGTAAATGGTGTATGTAAAAGTGAGCAAGAAGTTCCTGTGCAAAGCTTATCTTTATCTACTACTTTTGCAATATCTTCTAGTAAATCTACACTCTTTAAGATATCATTAATCCAGATATTTCTTCCATCAACAACACCAGCAATAAGTTTTTTACCACTTTGAGCTATTGCTTCAAGGCTTTCTGTATTATCAATTCCGTGAATAAAGTCTAATATTAAACCTGTAATTGGAGTTTTAACCAATATTTTATTAGCTTCATTAGAGTGTTCAAAGTATGTAGCTACCAAGATTTTAAGATTTTCACTAACAGATGCTAATTTGTCGTAAGTTGGCTTAATTAGACTTAACTCTTTTGCCTCTAAATCTTTAACAAAGTATGGTTCATCAATTTGAATTACTACCTTTTCATCTAATTTTGCAATTTCGCTTAAAAGTTCTTCGTAAATTGGTAAAATTTTACTTAGTAGTTCGAAAGTATCTCCTCTATCTACTCTTTTTGATAATGCTAAAAAAGTTATTGGACCAATAATATTTATTTTTGCATTAATACCTTGCTCTTTTGCCTCTTTATACTCATTAATCAATTTTGTAGCATTTAATTTATAGGTATCATTTAGTGTAAGCTCTGGAACTATGTAGTGGTAATTTGTATTAAACCATTTTGTCATCTCCATTGCTACTGCATCTTTGTTTCCTCTTGCCATTGCAAAGTATAACTCTTCATTCTCTAAGCCTCTAAATCTTTCTGGAATTGCACCTAACATTACAGCTAAATCTAGCATATTATCATATAGCGAAAAGTCATTTACACTAATTAAATCAACTCCTGCTTCTTTTTGGTAATTCCAGTGTCTTTTTTTAAGTTGGCTTGCTACTTGTGTAACAGTGTCAAAACTCTCTTTGCCACTCCAAAACTTTTCTAGTGCAAATTTTAACTCTCTTTTTTCTCCAATTCTTGGAAATCCTACAACATAACTTGACATATATAATCCTTATTCAATAATTTTTGGTAATTAAATACTTAAATTTTTAAGTAAAACATTTGATTTTAAATCTATATAGTTTTATATTTTAGGAGGATGCACACCAGTTCGCCTGAATGCAAAATATGTATTGTAGTATTTGCATCTTGGTATAAAGTGGTTTAGCATAAGTATTACTCTTGTTTTAATAGCAAAAATGGTATTGCAGTAACAAGGTTTTTTAAGTGTTACAAGAGGTCTTTTAAATAGTATTTTCAAGCAAAATACTCCATGCTAATTTTTTGATATTATCATACCTAAATTTTGATAAAAAATCTACTTATATTCTAGTTTTTTCTCTAACTCTTCTACTCTTTGTTTAAGTTTCTCTATCTCTGAGATAAGTTCTTTAATTGATTCTTCATCTTTAGGTTCTTTTACTATAGATATTTTTGCATCATCTTTTATAAATATCTGTTCTTTTCCATTTATAACTTTTTTAACTGTTTCTACTTTTCCACTATTTGCTAACTTCATAGCATTAAATATACTAATTTTATTTTTGAGCGCATACTCTTTTATAGATATAAATGCCATATCCTTCCTTTATTGCAAAATTATTTTTACTCAAGTTCTTCTAAAAATATTTTATAGTCTGCATCACTTGGCATTCTCCAATTTGCTCTAGGACTTAGACTAATGGTTCCAACCATTGGACCATCTGGCATACAACTTCTTT
>JALSPE010000067.1 GCA_026986085.1 Campylobacteraceae bacterium
GAATAAATTAAAAAAAGAGTAGTAAACTTTACTTTAAAAACTTTAGTTTATTAACATAATGAAATAATAATTATTTATAAATGTGAAAGTTAAGAATTTTAATTTGATTGTTTAGATTAAAATAAGTGGTGGCCCTGGACGGAATCGAACCGCCGACACAGGGATTTTCAATCCCTTGCTCTACCGACTGAGCTACAGTGCCACTCTTGAAGTGGATGAAATTATAGCTAATAAAACTTAATAAAACTTTAAAAATATTAAATTATATATTATATATAAAATTTTTAAATTCATCACCCCTTTGAGTATAAGATTTGAATTGATCTAAGCTTGAGGCTGCTGGTGCTAAAATAGCTATACTCTCAGTTGTATGTTTAGATTCAATCTCTTTTGTTGCATTAATTAGTGTATTTAACTTAAAAACTTCTATTTTGTATAATTTGGCCAATGATTCTAATTTTTGGGCATTTGAACCTATTGCATAAATTGTAACATTTATATCTTTTAGGTAGTCAAATAGTTCTGTTAAATCTACACCTTTGTCATCCCCACCTAATATTAGGTGTATTTTTTTATCTTTATATAGATTTAGCACCTGTATTGTTGCATCTATATTTGTTGCTTTTGAATCATTTATCCATAATCTGCCTTTAGAGTCTTTTATCTCCTCTTGTCTGTGAGAATCGACACTAAAGTTGTTTATAGAGTTGTAATCTGTTTGCTCAAATAGAACTTTTTTTGCTATTAGAGCAAATAGAGCATCTAGTAAAAATGCACCCTTAAATTTAATATTAGATGTATCTATTTTAAATTTTTTTGTTAAATCTTCTACTCCTTCATACTCTACAATCCAAGCACTACTTGTTGGAAGTTTGAGACCTTTTGGAATGAGTGCTAACTCTCCTTCTTGCATTGTCTCTAGGGGTTTTAATTTATCACTTATATATGCTTCTTTAGAGCCATGCCAATCTAAATGGTCTGGAGTAATTGGCAGGAGCATATATATGTTAGGAGATGCTTCTTTTGTATGATGCAGGGTAAAAGAGCTAGTTTCTAGTATCCATATGGGAGCGTCTATATCTAAATCTGCTAGTGGAGTTCCTATATTTCCTCCACTTTGTGCCCCTTTGCTCTTTAAGAGGTGTTGCATCATTTGCGTTGTGGTTGTCTTTCCATTTGTGCCACTTATCCATATATTTAGTGGTTTATTACCTTTGTAAAAATATTCAGTTAAAAAAAAGTCATATTCGCTAATTAGATTTGTTGCACTCTTTATTAGTTGGCTATTAGGATGCATAGAAGGAGTTGCAATCTCTAATTTAAAGTTGCTATTTTTGAAGCTATTTGATGGGTATATTTTATTACCGTTTTCATCTACTCTTAACTGTGTTGTATTATCATCAAAAAATATAGAGCCATCGCCTAGTTTAGAAGCGATAGCTTTTGTTGTTTTGCCGTAGCCAAATAGGGCTATATCTTCTTTATTTATCATCTATCTAATCTTGAGTGTAATTAGAGCTAATAGATTTGCTATCATTGATATCATCCAGAAGCGAACAATAATTTTACTCTCTTTCCACCCCTTCATCTCAAAATGGTGATGTATTGGAGCCATTAAAAATACTCTTTTGCCTGTAAGCTTAAAGCTACCTACTTGAAGTATAACAGAGAGAGTCTCTATTACAAAAATTATACCAATTAAGATAAGCAAAACTTCGCTCTTTGCAAGAATTGCCATATAGGCTAAAAATGCACCAATAGATAAAGAACCAGTATCTCCCATGAAAATTTCAGCTGGGTATGTATTATACCAAAGAAAGCCAAGTAACCCACCTGTGAGGGCAGCAGCAATAATTACAACCTCTCCTATATCTTTTATATTTGGTAGTAATAGGTAGTTTGATATTACAGCATTTCCCATAATATATACAATTATTCCTAGTGTGCTTAGTGCTATAATTGTAGGAACAGTTGCCAAGCCATCTAATCCATCAGTTAGGTTTACTGCATTACTTGTAGCTATAAAAATTAAAATCCAAAATGGTATATAGAAGTAACCTAAATCTATAATTGGATTTTTAATAAATGGCAAATAGAATGTTGTTGGCATTCCTGCATAGTAGAGGATTATTGATACCACAAGAGATATTAATATAAGAAGAGCCATTTTACCCTTTGCGCTTAAACCTTGAAGGTTATCTCCACTTACTATTTTTCCCAAATCATCTTTCATCCCAACAAGTGCAAAACCTATTAAAGTTATAACTCCACCAATTACATATAAATTGGTTAAATTTACTGTTAAAAGAGTAGCAATAAGTGTAGAGAATATAAAGACTGCACCACCCATTGTAGGTGTTGATTGTTTTACTTTATGTGACTCTACCCACTTATTTATGGGTTGATTTGCTTTTTTTGCTCTTGCCCACTTAATATATTTTGGTATTAAAATAAGGGTTAAGACAAATGCAATAAAGAATGCTATACCAGCTCTTACCGTGATGTAACGGAAGAGATTTATATCAAATATTTCGTATAAGTAATAAAACATTAGACCAACTTTCAACTTTTTATCATATAATAAGCGATATTTTACTAAAAATTTTTTAATATCAGTTGCAATTAGGACAAAAGGGAATATAAATGTCAAAAAAGGCACTTTTAATTATTACAGATGGAATAGGTTATAAGCCAACAAGTAGAGCTAATGCATTTAAAGAGGCAAATACACCAACTTATGATAAACTATTTAAAGAGTATCCAAATACACTAATTTCTACACACGGTTTGAGTGTTGGTCTGCCAGAAGGGCAGATGGGGAATAGTGAAGTTGGACATATGTGTTTAGGTAGTGGACGGGTCTTGTATCAAGATTTGGTTAAGATATCACTAGCACTTAAAGATGGCTCTTTGACCAAGAATAAAGCTTTAAATCTTGTAATGGGTAAAAGTGATACTCTACATATAGTTGGGCTTTTGAGTGATGGAGGGGTGCATTCGCATATAGAGCATATTATAGGGTTGGCAAAGATTGCAAAAGAGCAGGACAAAAGAGTTTGGTTGCACTTAATTACAGATGGAAGAGATGTTTCGCCAACTTCTGCACCACTATATATAAAGCAGATAGAGGATATTTGCGATAATGATATAAAGATAGCAACTATTAGTGGGCGCTACTATACAAT
>JALSPE010000068.1 GCA_026986085.1 Campylobacteraceae bacterium
ATTTAAAAATAGTAGATTAACCTTTAGTTTAAACTCAAATTATTTTTAAACACCCACATACCAAGACTTTATAGAATGTGAAGCAAAGCTAATGCAAATCTGGGTTAAATTATTTTGGAGAGTATTATGAAAAAGTATATATTATTTACTTCTATTATTGTTATATTATCTACAACAGCTTGTAAGAAGATAAAACCACACAGTAGAGATGGAGCTCCTGATATAAGTGAATCAGGAATATCTCAATTACAAGTTTATGATAAATCATCTAAATATAGTAAAGTTTTGGTTAAATGTGTTAATGGAAAGATCTCTTGTTCGCTTAATAAGTTGCCACTATTAAGAGAAGAGTCAGGGGATGTTACTAAAGATAAAATTGCATCAAGATTGGTTGTATCACACAAATGGATGGGAGATAGATTTTTAGAAACAATAGACTTACTAGATGATGATATAAAAGAGATGCTAGGTTCTGTAACTGCTATTGTTATAGATAAAGATATCCATCCTGCATTTTACACTACAAAAACTGGAGCTATATATCTTGACCCTAGATATTTATGGTTATCACCTTCAGAGGCAAAGGATATTACACAAAAAGATGACTTTAGATCTAGCTATGGAAATGAGTTAAAATTTATACCAGCTTGGAGATATGTTAAAGGCAACAAACCTGCAATGAGTTATAGCAATTTATCAAACCCTCAGCAAAGAACTGTAAGCGATATTAAATTAAATTTGGCAAGACTTTTATACCATGAACTCTCTCACGCCAATGACTTTGCAAACAAAGATGTAGTAAATGGTGTAAATAGAGATATAGCAATAGTTGATGCCTTAGAGTCTGGTAAGAGTAATAGAGTATCTACAAAACTATATGCTAAATACCCACTAACTGAGCCAATACTTAAACATTTAGGTAAAGTGCTATATATGGGAGAGAATGCAACTGAAGATGATAAAAAGTTAGATTCAGAAGATGTAGGCTCTCTTTTTGCGACAGATAGTGCATCTAATATGTATAACTATGCAAACCAATATGAAGATATGGCAATGCTTTTTGAGAGTGCCATGATGAAGTATCACTACGGTATAGAGATGGATATAGGCTTTGTAGATAGTAATAACAATGCCAGAAAATGTGATGATTATATTGTAGGCTGGGGTATCAGAAACCCTATTGCAAAAAGCGATGTGGCAAAAAGAGTAAATTTTGTATTAAAACATATTTTACCAAATAATACAAATTGGGACCACTTTACACAAAATGGATTAGGAGACTCTTTACTTTTAAATACAAATGTAGGTTGGTGTAGTAGTATAGATACCAATAGCTCTAATCCAAGAAGATACAGAGGAGTAGATAATACTACTCCAATTCCAACTCAAGATTTTCTACCACCTTTTAGATAGAGTTGCTAACTCTTATCTAAAACCTCATTAAAGTAGGCTACAAGCTCATCTTTATCTATTTTGTTGTTGCCTTTGTGGTATATATTTGATTCTAATTTTTCTACTACTCCACTTAAAAATGGTTCTTTAGAGTATGGTAACAGAAGTTCATATAACTCTTTATCACTTTTTGCGTTTTTAATCTTTTGAGTAATTGGCTTTGGCTTAGTTTTAACTCTTGTGCTTTTAAAGAGATTTAGTAAAACCATTGTTCCAATACCAAGAGCAAAACCAATAAGTAGCATTAGGTAATTTAGTGGCTCTTTTACCTCTTTTACCTCAACTTTGCTACTATCTGATTTGCTCTTCTTTGCTATCTCGATATCTGCATTAGTGCTAATTTTAGGTGCTGCAACAGATGGTGAGCCTTTTACTGTAATTTTTATAGGGTTACTCTTAATAATTACTGCTTTTTGAAGGGTTTTATCAAAATATTTAAACTTTATACTTGGTATTGTATAGTTTCTATCTGCTACAATTGCTATTTTTTGAGTGAATTCTCCCTTTAAGAGACCATTAACTATTTGCTTTTTAACTTTTGGCTCATCTGCATAAACCATTGCATTTGGGATTTTCAAATTAAATTTATCTATGTCATCAATATTGCCCTCACCTTTAATTTTTATTGTTAAATTAACAGGTTCATTAGCATTTACACTCCTTTTATCTACATTAGCGCTCATTAAAAAGTGTCCATATACTTCTAAATTATCTGGTAGTGGTTCAACGCTAACAGTTAAAGGGTTAGAGTAAACTTTAGACCATTTTATCTGATTAAAAAATGAGTTGTCAAAAAATGGGTCATCAAATGCACTCTGCATCTTTACATATTTACCAACTGCAACATAAGTTGCAGGTATCTTTAACTCTCCACTCTTTTGAGGAGTAATTAAAAAGTTATATGTAACTGTATCGTAATCTCCATCTACCCCTCTATTCTCTCCAGGTATCTGCTCTACCCAAAAATTCTCTAGCTTTGGTGGCACGATATTAACTCTATCTATCTTTTCACCTTGTTTTGCCTTAAATTTTAGGGATAATTTTATCGGTTCTCCAACCCTTGCCTTTGTTTTAGATACATTCATCTCTAATAAGACAGGTGAATTTGAAGAGATATTTTGCCCTGTTGGCTCAACTACCTTTAGTTGTAACTCATTTGTATGATACTCTTTGCCATCTACTTTAACTGTATAAGATGGAATTACTGTATCTTTTTTAGGTTCAAAAATATAAGATATAGATTTAGAGCTACTCAATTTCCCATTATCATATACAAAATTGGTGCTTTGTGCAGCTGTTGTAACAATATTGCCATCTATATCTGAAATATCAGGAAAGTTAATATCCTTTCCGTTTGCTTTTATTGTTAATCTTACGCTATCGCCTCTTCTAATTTGATTCTTATCTAAAGTTGCTTCTACAACAGAGGCAAAAATTGTTGCGGTAAATACTATTAATAGTATAATTAATCTACCAAGGTGTTTTTGTTTCACTATCTACTCCTTTTTTTGATGGAAGCTCTAGCATAAGGCTATTTACTCCCCTTTTTTCTAATAATTTTCTCCATTTTTTCTCTTCCATATCACTAATTGGAACAGCTTTTACAAGCCCTTTGGCTCCTTTTTTGTTACCCTTTTTCTCTCTATTTTTTTGTGCTTGTTGTATCTGTTTAGTTATATTTTTCTTTCTCTCTTTATCCTTATCCTTTTTACTTTGCTCTCTATTTTTACTATTTTGCTTCTCTTGTTCTCTATTCTTATCATCGCTTTGAGAGTTTTTTTTCTTGCTATTTTTTTCTTTCTGTTTGTTCTCTTTTTTTTGTTGTTGCTGTTTTTGAGCTTGGTTTTGTTTGGTTTTATCACTCTTATTATCATTGTTGTTTCTATTTTGAGAGTTTTCACTCTTTTTTTTATCTTGGTTATTCTTATTTTTATTTTGCTTATTATCCTCTTTATTTTGCTTATTTTGTTTCTCTTTATTGCTCTTGTTTTGCTGAGTGTTAGAGCTATTTTTCTTATCTTGACTATTTTTATTACTCTTGCTATTTTTCTTATCTTTATTGCTTTTATTTTGTTTATTTTGTTTTTGTTTCTCTTTTTTCTTTTGCTCTTTTCTCTTTTTTAGTTTTTTAACTAACTCCAAATTTGCCTTTGCATCTTTGTCATCTTTAATTTTTAATGCATCTTGATATGATTTAATAGCCCTTTCATAATCTTTTAACTTGGCATATGCATTTCCCATATTATATAAAGAGTTAAATTTTAAATCTCTATTTGCACTATCAACACTTTTATACTCTTTAATTGCCTCTTTTAATTTACCTGCCTTGTAGTAGGCATTAGCTAAATCATATTGTGCATTTATATCTCCACTTTTAGATAATTTTTTATAATTTTTTATAGCCTTGTCATACTCTCCACTTTTATAAGATGATGCGGCATCTTTTGCACTAAAATAGTCTAAAACTCCTGCATTTAAATTTAAAAACAGTATAAATATTATTATATATTTCACACTCTCTCCTTTGCAATATTTCTCTCTCTATCAGGCAGACTAAAAAGAGCCATAAATAGAGTAACTAGAGCCAAAATAGCAGGGTAGTAAAATAGTTCAACTCTATTTTTTATCGTCTCTTCTTTTGTTTTTGTAGCAGTTAATTTAGACTCAACTACTCTAGCTAACTCTTTCATATCGCTACCATTTAAGCTATATTCCATATATGCTCCACCACTCTTTAGAGCTAAATCTTTTATTGCTCTATTTAGTTTTAATCTAACCATATTGCCTCTATTATCCCTAATTAAAGCTCCTTTGGCTGTTGCTGTTGCATATACAAATACTTTTATATTATGGCTCTTTGCATAATCTATCTCTTTTGAGAAGTCTCTCTTATCTCCACCATCTGTAAATATTAAAAGTGCCTTTTTCTCTTTTTTCTTCATTAAATCATTAGCAGAGTTTAATACCTGCATAATTGATGTCCCTTTTTGGTTTAAATAATCGGCTCTCAAATGGTCTGTTAAGTATCTTAAAGAGCTATAGTCGCTAGTTAGTGGTGCAATCAAAAAAGCTCTATCACTAAATCCTAGCAATGCTACTTTTGTCTCTTTTAAGTTATCTAGCAACTTTTTAAATTTTGCCTTTGCAAATTCAAATCTATTTGGATATAAATCTTTTAAAAACATAGATTTAGAGATATCAATTGCTACTACCAAGCTTTTACTCTGCCCTTTTACCTTAATTTCACCATTATCAAGTTGTGGGCGAGAGAGGGCAATAATTAAAAGTGCTAAAGATATCACCATCAAAATAGCTCTAACTCTTTGGCTAAAGCCTTTTGCGTTAGTAGATATCTTTTTGAGTATATCTTTAGAGAATATAGTCTCAAGTGGTGATTTAATCTTAATAGCCAAGTAAAATAGTGGTAGAGTCAATATTAAAAGCCACAATATATTAATATGTTCAAATAGCATATTTCACCCCTTTTAATCTATATACAATCAATCCAAACAAAAATAAAATTGCAATGGCTAATGGATACTCAATATAGTATTTTTTCTTAACATACTTTTTCGCTTTTATCTCACTCTTCTCTAAGCTATTTATTGTTTTATATATATCTCTAAGTGCCGCTACACTTTGGGCTTGAAAAAATTTACCCCCACTCTCTTTTGCTATATATTTTAATACCTGAGGGTTAAACTCCCCTGCCCTTCCAATTCCAATTGTATATACTTTAATTCCATACTTTTTAACTGTTTTTATAGCAACATCTAGTGGAATCGAGTTTGTGTTATCTACTCCATCTGTTAATAAAATAGCAATTTTATTCTTTGCTTTGCTATCTTTAAACAAATTTGCACTTAAAAAGAGTGCTTCATAGAGTGCAGTTTGCCTAGTCCCTGCAACTCCTACATCTATTCTATCTAGTAATCTTATCATACTCTTTTTATCGTAAGTTAGAGGAACTGCCACATATGCAAAGTCTGCAAATATAGTTAAGCCAACTTTATCGTGCTTTCTCTGTTTTAAAAACTCTTTTACAATATTTTTTGTAATTTGAAATTTATTAAACTCCCTCATTGAGCCACTAGCATCCATAATTAATGCAATCTCATACCCTTTATCATTTTTAACCTCTACATCACTCTTTTTAAGAGGAGTAGCAAGGGTTAAAGAGATAAAAAATATAAGCAAAAACCAAACTACTTTTTGAAAAATCTCTCCTTTTTGGGCAGCTTTTTTTAAAAATTTAAAACCACTAAATAGTATAGCTTCACTCCTTTTTGGGCAAAACTTTAAACATATAATATATAAAAATGGCAATAGCAACCAAAAAGGATACTCTAACTCTAATCCACCCATTTTAAACCTTTAATAAATTTTTTTACTCTTTCTATAAGCCCTCTATCCATTGCAGGAACATCTTTTTTATACTTAAATGGCTCTAGCTCTTTTAAGATATCTTTATACTCTTTTTGCTTATCTTCACTTATAAACTCTTCTACATCTTCATTAAATGTGTATGCTACCTCTTTTGCATTTGAGTAATCTAAATTTTGAATTCTCTGCCAAGCCATCTCTTTTGGAGATAGTTTGAATTTATACCTTTTAACTCTTTTTCTCTTTAAGAGTATTGCCAAAGCTATAAATAGCAAAATAATAACTATGCCAAAGAGTAACCAATATGGATTAAATGTATCAATTTCAACAATATCCTTAATATCTTTTAACTCTTTTAATTCATCCATTTTTTTCTTATCCTTTTTGATATTAACCTGAGTTCGATGGGTTATTACGCTTTAAAAATATTTACTGCTTTTAAATACAAATCTTCATCTGTATATACTTTACCACCTTTAATCCCATACTCTAATATATGCTCTTTTAATCTGTTATCATGTTTTGTAATCTCTTTTTTATAGGCATCTATAGTGCCTTGTGTTATATTTAAATCTATACTTTTAAGAGTGCTTGGGTCTATTAGTGTTAGTTCCGAATTTAAGTTAAAATCCTCTTCAAACCTATCTCTTACTGTAACTGTATAGAGTTGATGCTTTATAAGTAGGCTAAGGTCTATATTATCTTCTAAAAAATCACCTATTACTATCAATATAGCTCTCTTTTTCATCCTACTTTGCATATAGTTTACAAAAGCCTCATAATCTACCTCTTTACCAACTGTATCCATAGAGAGTATCTCTTCGACACCAGACTCTATTAAACCACTGTTTTTTGTTGGTTTAAAGTGTTTCTCTAGCTTTTTACTAAATAGTATCAATTCAAATCTATCACTGTTAGATATTGCACTAAAACCCAAAAGTGCAACCAACTCTGCTACAACATCTTGCTTTAAGCGTTTTGTTCCAAAGTTTAAGCCACCACTTACCATACAAGCGACTATTATATGAAGTTCTCTCTCTTCATTAAACTCATTTAACTTCAACTCTCCACTTTTTGCTGTTGCTTTCCAGTTGATTTTACGAACATCATCGCCATAGTTATACTCTCTTATCTCTGCAAAATCTATACCATCACCTTTAAATGATGTTAAGTTATTACCAAGATTTCCTGTATATACATTTTTTTTGGCTCTTAAAATTATCTCTTTTACTCTCTCGTTCACATATTTTCCTTACAGAAGAGTTTATCCTAAATTATGGTGCTTTTACACTCTCTAAAACTCTCTTTATTATCTCATCGCTATTTATGCCTTTTGCCTCTGCTTTATAGTTTAATATAATTCTATGTCTTAACACATCATAAGCTACATTTGCAACATCTAGTGGGGTTACAAAATCTTTACCCTTAATAAGAGCATAAGCTTTTGCAGCTTTATATATATCTATACTTGCTCTAGGACTTGCCCCATACTCAATATACTCTTCTATGCCTTCAACTCCATACTCTTTAGGGTTACGAGTTGCAAAGATTAGTTTTAACATATACTTTTGAATTGCATCATCTACATGAACATCTTCGTAAGATTTTTTTAACTCTTCTAGCTCCTCCTTAGAGGCAACTGCTTCTACCTTTTCAAAACCATTTTTGGCAACTCTATTTACAACTTCAAACTCTTCATCAAAACTATTGTATCCTACAATAACTTTTAGCATAAATCTATCTAATTGAGCTTCTGGAAGTCTATATGCTCCCTCTTGCTCAACTGGGTTTTCTGTTGCCATTACCAAAAATGGTAAATCCAATTTAAAAGTTTTATCAGCAATGGTTACTTGCTTCTCTTGCATAACTTCAAGAAGTGCAGCTTGAACTTTAGCTGGAGCTCTGTTTATCTCATCAGCAAGTAGTAAATTGGTAAATACAGGACCCTTTTTCACATAGAAATTAGCCTCTTTTGGGTTATAGACTTCTGTTCCTGTAATATCGCTTGGTAAAAGGTCTGGAGTAAACTGTATTCTTTTAGATTCAAGCCCCAATGCACGAGATAGTGCATTAATTGCTGTAGTTTTAGCCAACCCTGGCACCCCCTCTACCAATATATGCCCATTTGCAATTAAAGCAATTAACATAGAATCAACCAAATGCTCTTGCCCAACAATAACCTTTTTAACCTCATCTTTTATAGATTCAACTATCTTATTCATAAATTTACCTCTATTTTTTTGTTATTTTAATATCTTATTTGTAGATTTAGTGTGGATTATATCTAAAATATAGAAAAAATTTATGTTACTTAGGTTACATAATTTATAAATTATATTTTATTATTCTCTTTAGGGTTTTGTATAGATAAAAATTCCATTTAGTTACAAGTGTAACCTATTATAGTCTAAAAATTTAAAAAGAGATGAGCTTTAAGCTCTCTTCTCTCTTCTTGCAGCACTAATCATAAATATGAATAGTGCTATTAATCCACCAAAGTTAAATGCAGAAGCACTATCACTTTTGCCATCTTGATTTAACTTATACTCATCACACTCACAGATAATTCCACTATCTAATGTGTAATCATCTTTTACTGCATTTTTAACAAATATCCAGCCATCTTTATTGGCTTTATTATCTTTGCCCTCTTTTGTTATTATGTAACTCTCTGGTGCATCTACTTTTATATAGTAATCTTTTGCTGGTTTAAGGTGACAGAATTTATATTTACCATTCTTATCAGTCTTAGTAGCTGTTACTATATTTCCATAAGTATCTTCTACAGGTTTTTTGTCAGCCCCATATAGTGTAATTTTAGTACCTACAACTCCAGATTCATTTTTATCTTTTATTCCATTTAGGTTCTCATCATACCATACAAAGTCTCCCAAACATACCTCTTGAACAAATCCAGCTTTTACTGCTTGATATACTTGACCTGATTCTATTTTTACTGGTTTGGTAACTCCTCCATTTTTTATATACTCTGGGATATCACTATCATTTTCTTCACCACCGTGCCCACTACCTGTAGATATATATGGAACTCCATTTTCTGCTTTTGCTTCAAACTTAACTCTATAGCTATTTGGAACCAAATTACAGAACATATATTTACCATCATCTTCTGTTACAATCTCGCTAATTGGCTTACCACTTGCATCTGTAATAGTGTTATTACCATTCTCACTTAATAGAGTAACTGTTACATTTCCAATACCTGGTTCACCCTTATCTTGAATTCCATTACCATTTTTATCTAACCATACGGCACTTCCTAAACATGCTGGTTTATATAGACCACCATCAATTTTTAAATTATTTTCACCACTTATAAGAGTTACATCTTTTGTAGTAGCTTTATCTTTACTATATACTGGTTCTAAATCGCTATCTTTACTATCATCACCCTTATTTGGGAATGTAACTGTATAGTTACTGTCACTTGGAATAGTTGCTTCTATATGATAGCTACCTGGTCTAAGCTGACAAAATTTATATGCACCAGATTTATCTATAACGATATCTTTTATATCTGAGCCATTAACATCTTTTACGCTATTTCCATCTTTGTCCAATAATTTGACAACTACGCCCTCTGCTCCTTCCTCATTACTATCTTGTTTTCCATTTGCATTTTTATCTTCCCAAATATAATCTCCAAGACATGCTGGTTTAAATAATCCTGCATCCCATCTATTATCCTTCTCTCCACTCTCAAGAGTTACAGCTACTGTCATATTAGTTTTTGTGTCAAAATCACTATCGCTATCTACATCATTTGCATCTGTATCTTTAGAAGTTACATCTTTAGTTGTAACATAATAACCTTTTGGTGGCTTAATAGATAGAGTATATTTACCTGGAACAAGCTTACAAAAATTATACTCACCATCTTTAGATGTTACTAAAGTGCTATTGTAATCTTTACCATATGCATCAATTTTAAGCTCTTTACCATTTTCATCCAATATAGTTATCTCAGCACCTTCTATTGGATTCTCTCCTGCATCTTGAATTCCATTTGCATTTTTATCTTCCCAAACTTTATTACCAATACAAGCTGGTTTAAACAAACCTGCATCATAACTCATAGTATCTTTATTAGATAAATTAGTTAAAATATCACCATTCTCATCTACATCACTATCTTTACTATCATCTGCACCACTATCTTTTATTGTAGTAAGATATCCATCTGGTTTTTTTACTTTTACAATATACTCATTTGTTGGATTTAAATGACAGAATTTATAGATTCCATTACTATCTGTGCTAATAGGTGTTACTACATCTCCTTTAATATTTTTAACTTCATTTCCAGCTTTATCTGTAAGAGTCAATTTAACACCCTTAATAGCTTTTTCTCCTGCATCTTGAATTCCATTTGCGTTTTTATCTTCCCAAACTTTATCACCAAGACAAATCTCTTGAGTAAATCCTGCATCTAGAGTTAAATTGTTATCTCCACTTTCTAAAACGACAGAATTAGATGTTGCTTTCCCCTCTTTAAACTCTTCTACATCACTATCTTTACTATCATCTCCACTATCTTTTTTTGTAGATAGATAAGGAACTCCATTTGCATCTGGATTAACTTTAAATTTAACGCTATAGCTTCCTGGAGTCAAACCACAAAATTTATATTTACCATTAGCATCTGTTTTTATAGTTTTAATCTCCTTTGCATCTTTATCCAAAAGAGTAACTTCTACTCCAGAGAGTTGCTTCTCATTTGCATCTTGAATACCATTTGCATTTTCATCTTTCCATACATAATCCCCAAGACATGCTGGTTTAAATAGACCTGCATCTATTGTAAAGTTATCTTTACCCATCTTTACTGCAACTGGCTCACTCTTTTTAGTTACTGGATCAATATTGCTATCTTTTTCTATATCTGCACCACTATTTTTAGGAGATACTTTATAATCAGCTGGTGGTGTAACTTGAATATAGTATTTAACTCCAGGCTTACCACAAACTTTGTATTCTCCATTTGCACCAGTAGTAATCTCATCTACCTTTTTGTTATTTTCATCAAACATCTCAACTTTGGCACCTTTAACTCCATTTTCTCCTGCATCTTGAATACCATTTGCATTCTTATCTTCCCAAATAAAGTTACCTAAACAACCTTTTTTATAAAGACCTGCATCTAAAGTATAGTTTTTCTCATTTGATTTAAGTGTAACATTTTTACTCTCTCCACTATTTTCATCAATATCACTATCTTTAGTATCATCGCCTTTATCTTTTGGAGATACTACATACTTATTTGGAACAGTTACTTTAATATGATAACTCTTATCTGGAACTAAATTACAAAATTTATAGTTACCATTTGTATCTGTAGTTACAGATGCAACGCTATTACCATCATAATCAACTACTGCTTTCCCCTTGTCATCATACAATTTAATATTAATACCAGCTAAACCACTTTCATTACCATCTTGAATACCATTAGCATTTGAATCAATCCATACTTTATCTCCAAGACAAGCAGGTAGTTTAACTAATCCTATATCATATGAGTGATCATTTTCACCTGCTCCTTTTGTAGTAAATGTAATGTATGCTTTTCCTGCATTATCTATTGCATCACTATCAACTTTATCACTATTATCAGAAGCTGTAGCAGTAGCATCAGAAGTTGTTAAAGCTAAATTAGCAATAGAACTCCCATTAACTCCAATTCCATTATCAAAATCACTTTTTGCTATACAAATTGAATAGTCACTATTTGCTTGAAGACCTGGAGTGTTAGATGCTGGATTTACATTAGCATAGTTAAATATATAGTTACCATTGCTATCAGTTTTAGTTTTTGCTATAGGAACCCCACTACAACTGTTACCTTTATATAGCTCTAAATTAACATCTGCAATTCCATTTTCATCTGGGTTTTGAATACCATCTCTATTGCTATCAAGCCATACCCTATTTCCAACTTCTATTGGTGGTGTTGTCTCTAAAACTTCTAAATCTCCAATAGCATTAGCTTTCCCCATTACTGTTAAATCATTTGTGTTTTGATTTGCATTATTTACAATCTCGTAACCTTTAGTAATTCTCTTACCTGTTTTATTATCATACAAATGAACACCATTTGACCAAGTATCAACAGGATCCATAAATGAAGAAAGAACAGAGTCGGTATCACTTGTGTGATGACCTGCTAACATACCACCACTACTCTCAGTATGTTTATAGTTATCATCATAAAACTCTTTAGATAGATCCATACTGTATGAACAACTATCAGTATTAGAATTAATAGTCGTTTTAATCAAATCACCTGTAGATGCTGTGCTACTGCTTCCTGAACCATCTAAATCATAATTTTTATAACCTAAAAGATCGCCATGTAAATCTATGATACTTATTAACATATCACCAGCATTATCAAACTCTATATCTCCAATCATAGGAATACCATACTCCCATGCACTTTGAAAGCTATTTGTCCAAGTATGCCAAGGTTTTTTACT
>JALSPE010000069.1 GCA_026986085.1 Campylobacteraceae bacterium
TTTTAATATTTTTAAATCTTCAATAGATATATTTAAAGATTTTAATATAGCATTAATCTTTTGGGCACTATCTACATCTTCTTTATTAAGCGTAGCTACCTTGTCATTAACCTCTTTTAGTTTACTACTACTCTCTACACCTTCTACTCCAGCTACTTTATAATCTTCTATTGTAGGAGTCTGGGAAGTTCCGTTACTATTAGCATACTCTTGTATCTTTTTAATAGCTTTCTCTTTAGATGTCATTTTATTACTATTTTTTGCCTGTTCTAGGAGTGAAACCTCCTTTTTTACAAAAGTTTTTGTAGATGTCTCTTTACTCTCTAAACAACCACTAAGCAGCAACGCAATAGTAACTGATAGCAGAGTATATTTGATGTATTTTTTCATAGATACCCTTTTGGAATATTTTTAAATAGTATTATAGCATACTTTTACCATTAAATGCTATTATATATAATTATATTACCATTTACCAAGATATATTGCAAAATAGAGTTATTTAATGGTGTATATTTACTACTTAACATTAGAGTGAACTAAAATTCTTTTTAATATCTGCAAACTAGACCTTTACAAGAGTATAGAAATAAAAGCTAAATATCATATTTTCAAATGCTATTTTAAAAGAGACATCTGAGCCCTAAAGTATCAAACAAAATATGGGATATAAAATATTTACTTAGCATATTAGGTAAAATTTGAAAGATATTAAGAGGTGTTTTTAGCTCTTATAATAAATAATATTAATTAAAAATATTACATTTTGTCATTCTTTTTAATTATATAAACCATTTATAATAATAATTATAATAAAATTTTATATACTAAACAAAAGGATAAAAATGTATAAATCGTTTTCACTCTCACTTGTAGCTTCAATTTTAATTGGTTCGGCATCTATTGTAGATGCTAAAATTATAGATTTAACAAAAAAACAAGAGGTTAGTAATTTATCGAGTAAGTATGGAAAGAATGAAGTGATTATTCTCTTTAAAGATGGTGCTAAAATACCAGATTATTTTAAAGATGTAATCTCTAAATTTACTTATAAAAAATTTAATATAGTAAATGCTATGTATGTAAAGTCATCAACTCTATCTACAGATGAATTAATTAAACTCTTTAAATCGGATAAATTTTCTACTTTTATAGAGAGTGTTGAGGCAAATTATGCACATAAGCCATTTAAAAGTAATGATACCTATTACAATAAACTTTGGGCTTTTGAGAATAAGGGGCAAGAGGTAAACTCTAAAAAGGGAACAGTTGATGCAGATATGGATGTTGCAGAGGCTTGGCAAAAAGAGAAAGGCTCTCATGATGTTATAGTAGCAGTTTTAGATACTGGAGTAGATTACAGACATGATGATTTAAGTGATAATATGTATATAAAATTATCAAAACATGGTTATGATTTTGCTGGAGATGATGATGGTAACAATGATGATGATCCGATGCCAGATAAACCTTATGATGAAAAAGGGCACTATCATGGAACACATGTAGCAGGAATTATTGGTGCTGTTGGTAACAACTCAGAAGGTGTTAGTGGGGTAAGTCAAAATGTTCAAATTTTAGCTGTAAAGGTATTTAGACCAAAAGGATATGCATATACAAATGATATATTAGAAGGTTTGGATTAT
Source organism: Campylobacteraceae bacterium (assembly GCA_026986085.1). Lineage (GTDB taxonomy): Bacteria > Campylobacterota > Campylobacteria > Campylobacterales > Sulfurovaceae > JAADEQ01. The sequence continues at coordinate 1,647 of JALSPE010000069.1, forward strand.
GTTGCTAAGCGTATAGATGCAGGAGATAACATAGTTGCGATTAATGCAAGTTATGGTGGAGGTGGTGGTAGTCAAGATGATGCTACAAATAAAGCTATTAAAAATTTAGGTAAAAAAGGTGTAGTATTTTGTGCTGCTGCTGGAAATGATGGAAAAGATATAGATAAAAATCCAACATATCCTGCCTCTTATGATGCAAAAAATATTATTACAGTTGCAGCTAGTGATCAAGATGACAAGTTGGCAAGTTTCTCTAATTACGGAAAAGATAGTGTAGATGTTGCAGCCCCTGGAACAAATATTTTAAGCACATATCCAGATAATCAATATGCATATTTGCAAGGAACATCAATGGCAACACCTGAAGTTACAGGCTTGGTTGCTTTAATTAAAGCACACAACCCATCTCTTAGCGTAAATGATGTTATAAAAACTATAAAGAGTAGTGTTGATAAGAAAAATTCATTTAAGGATAAAGTAGCATCAAATGGACGAGTAAATGCAAATGATGCAATTAAATATTTAGATGATGGAGGTGTTGAGAAGAATAATCCTCCTGTTGCAAATGATGATAGTGCAAAAACTGAGCCAAATAAAAAAGTTACAATAGATGTGTTAAGTAATGACTCTGATATAGATGGAGATAGTATCAAAATTGTTAAGCTCTCAACTCCATCTCATGGAAGTGTAAAGATAGTAAATTCAAAAGTAGAATATACTCCAAATAAAGATTATGAAGGAGATGATAGCTTTAATTACACAATTAGCGACTCTAAAGGTGCAAAAGCTAGTGCAAAAGTCTCTATAACTGTTAAAAAGAGCTTTTCGCTAGGGGATTTTTTTGGTGGTATATTTGGAGGGCTATTTAATTAGTAATCTATACTTATTTTTTAGTATAAATTTACAACTTCATTGCCTCTAAAAAATCGCTGTAATCGGCATTTTTTAGGGCATAAAGTTCATCTTCTATAATAGCAAATCTAAAATCTCCACTCTCTTGCATTTTTGTTGCTGCTTTTTTAAACTTTTTTCTATCTGTTTTATCTAAATTTAACACCTTTGCTAACTCTCTAACATCTATATAGTTTCTTGTATCAACAACGCTACTTCTCTCTAATTTAGCTGGTTCTTTTACTTGAAGATGCTCTATTTGGGTTCTATATAGCTGTTGCATCTCTCCAAATGCCTCTTTTAGTAGATCAACTTCGCCTTTTAGAGTTCCAATAATTAAATTATTTGTTGCTTTTAAGTCATCTATTGTATCTTTTAATATCTGTATAGTTTCATCTTTGGCTTCTAGTAGAGAGTTTGTAGCTTTTCTATCTGGCGCTATTTGGCTGTTTTTTGCCTGTATCTCTATTGAGTTATCAAGCTCTATAAATATTTGACCCTCTACTTTTTTAGATTTTAACAAACCTTTTTTTATCTTTGCATATACTGCTTGACGAGATATGCCACACTCTTTAGCATACTCAGATGGCTTAATTAATCTACTCATACTAACTCCTTCTGTTT
>JALSPE010000070.1 GCA_026986085.1 Campylobacteraceae bacterium
GGACCCTCGAATTTATTCGAGGTAATAAAGCTCAAAATTAATTTTTAGCCCAAATAGACGCGAATGAATTCGCGTGTCCCGATGGAGCGAGAATATAGATTACAAAATAGTTACTCTACAATATGTCCTACAAATTTTGACATATTATTTAAAATTAGCTCTCCTCTTCTAAAGCCCAATCCACACGCCTCATAGGCATAGAATACCCCTGCTTGGTAACTGTTTCCTTTTTCATCTTTTGGTAACTCTACATACTCTTGATATACCATTTTATGATTATCATAATTTCCTATTTGACCTGCAATTAATTTTCCATCAGCTTCTAATATCTTTACGCTCTCTCCCTCTCTGCCATAAATTGGCTTCTCTACCTGCTTTTTACCATCTAGGGGTTCATAAGATGTCTCTAGCAAAAGTGGATGGTTTGGATATAGATCCCATAAAATTTTAAGTATAGCTTTACTCTGAAACATTAAAGTATATGCTGGGTTAAAAATTATAGCCTCTTGATTTTTAATTATATCTGTTAAAAGCATTGCTAAATCGCTCTCTTCAATAGCTATATCCTCCCACGGTATTAGCTTAAACCAAAGCTCAAACTTCTCTTCGTTAAAGTAGATACCACTATCGTCAAACTCAACTTCATCTATAAACCCAAACTCTGTCTCAAATCCGGCTTCTGTAGCAATATGTTGCAATAGCTTAACTGTATTTTCTTCCTCTGCATTACCCTTTATAGAGCTAAAAAGAAATTTCCATCCCTCATAAAGCTCTTCAAACTCCTCTACACTCTCTTTTAGAGTTACAACTCTCTTAAAGTTTTCTAATAGAGCTTCATAAATAAAGTTAAATTGTCGCTCCTCTTCTAAGCCATTTTGCTTTAAAATAGCCCATTGAATAATTGCACTCTCAAATAGTGCTGTTGGAGTATCGGCATTAAACTCCAAAAGTTTAATTGGAGCACCATCTACCCCTCCTGCTAAATCAAAACGCCCATATAAATGCCAATGGATATCACTCTCCCAACTCAATTTTACCAAATCTACCAAATTAAATGGTATTCCAACTTCGTGAAATAGATTATTCTCTACAATATACTCACCAGCCTCTACAAACATATCATATAGCTCATTTGCTGCTTTTGCATAAGCTTCTGCCTCATCTTCGCTAACTACTACTAACTCATCTGCAATATAACTTGTATTATCGCTATCTGTATGCCAAACAAAGCCTAACTCTTCTAAATAGGCTTCATCTAAAGGTTTTACTTTTTTTAATTTAACCACAATCAACCTCCAAAGAAGCCACCGCTTCTCTTAGAGCCACCAAAAAAACCACCCTTTTTACTGCTTGTTCTTGAAGCTCTTGGTTTGTTAAAGCTGTTTTTACTTCTGTTAAATGTAGTTGGCGATTTATATCCTGCCCTTCTATTATTTTGATAATTTTTATTTCCAAATAGTTTATTACCAATATAAGAGCCAATTATTGCACCTGCAGCACTAGCTAAAATAGCTTCACCTAAACCCATTCCTCCACTACTCATCTGCGCAGCACCATCCTCTTTTGTAAGGTTAGATGTGCCATTATCTATCTTTGCTGCCTCTTTTTTTACAAGCTCATCCATCTCTTCCTTTGTTAAAACCTTTTCAGTTCCATCAAGTTTTTTTAATACAATTCTTGTCTCATCTGCTGGAAATTCATCTTTTATTTTATATTTTCCAGGAGCTGTCTCTTCTATAATTACAAATGCACCTTTGGCTTTTTGCTGCTCTTGTGCACCATCATCTCTACTGCTACAACCTGCTAAACCAGATACCAAAAAAGCCCCAAGCCCTGAAGCAACTGCAACTGTAGATAACTTTCTAAATATTCCCATTATATTTACTCCTTAATTAATAACCTAAGTTTGTTAATATATTATAGCTAAAAAATATTATTAACTGCTACTTAGGTAGCAATAAAAAGCACTATTTTAATTTATAATTGCAAAAAAATTAAGGAGGTCTAAATGAGAGTAGTCAGAGGATACAATCCATTTGCAGAACTTGAAGCAATTAGAGAGCAATTTAACAGAGTTTTAAATCAAGCAACTGATGATAGCGTAAAACGCGATATCGCATTTGTCCCTGTTGTTAATACACGAGAGGGTGATGATGCTTACTATATAGAAGTAGAATTACCAGGAGTTAAAAAAGATAATATCACTATTGATGTAAATGATGATACTCTTACAATCAGTGGCGAGAGAGTTGTAAAAGATGAACATAAAGATGATACTTTCTATAAAGTAGAATCTGTATATGGTAAATTTGAAAGGAGCTTCTCTCTACCAGAAGATGTAGATACAGATAAAATCGAAGCTACATCAAAAAATGGTGTATTAGAGATTAAAATTCCAAAAGTTCAAAAGATAGAAAAAGCTCCTAAAAAAATAGAGATTAAATAATAAGGAGGACAACATGGCAGATATTAAAAAAGAGTTACAAACTGTAGAGAAAAAGGTAGAACAAGGAGTAGTAGAGGGAGTAGAGAAAGCAAAAGAGGTATTTACAAACCTTGCTAGACATATCCCTTTAGCAAACTTAATGCACAATCGCAAAAAAGATAGATACACAATAGAAATTGACTTGCCAGGCGTTGATAAAGAGGATATAAGCGTATCTATCGAAGATGATTACTTAATTGTAACAGCAATCAAAAAGATGAAGCAAGAGTTAAAAGAGAGTGATTACTACCTTTTAGAGAGCAAATATGGTAAATACTATAGAGCATTCTATTTAGGTGATGATATAGATAGAGATAGTATTGATGCCAAATATGAAGATGGAAGATTAGTAATTACTTTTGATAAAGTAGAGTCTAAAAAGAGAAAAGATATAGCTGTTAAGTAGGGAATTGCTCCCTACTTATATTAAAAAAATTAATTTAAAGTAAGAGCGAATACGCGAATGTATTCACATCTATTTGATTTATTGCTAAATTAATTTATCTTTTAAGTTAATAATTCTTATCTCCAGCAACTAGCTTTGTAATGTTATATCTGTTTTAATCTTTATTTGCAACTTAATTTCTTATACTCTTCTTAATTTAAAAGCTTATATTTCAAGGCTAATATAACTTTTATAAAATAA
>JALSPE010000071.1 GCA_026986085.1 Campylobacteraceae bacterium
AGAGCAGAAGCTATATACGATATAGAAGAGTTTGCAAATAAGTATGGCTTGGTTAAAGCCCAAAAAGATGAATTTACCACATTTTTAGAGAATTCACCCACTCTTGAAGAAGCCATATCCAAATTTGGAGAGAGAGTATATGAAGCAGAGCTAGAGGGGCTAATAGAGATTGAAAATGGTATAGTTAGGTTTTTACTTTGATTTTGACTTTTAAAAGTTTTTATAATAAATTATTTGAATTTTTTTTATATATTATTACAACTTTATAACTATTTTTAGAAATAAATTTACATAGATAGTTGTCTGGATTTTAGGTGCAGTATCATACTCTTTTTATTTTAACAAAATACTTAACATCTTTTTATAGTTATTTAAAAAATCTTTGGTAACCGCAAATGTTTCTGTCTCTTCATAGTCTACTTTTGTTATTTTATCTTTTTTAATTTCGTATATTGTAGAGTTTGGGTAAGATAACAAAATGGGGGAGTGTGTCGATATTATAAATTGAGAACCCATTTTTACAAGTTCATCTATAAGTATTAAAACAGACATTTGTCTTTGTGGAGATAGGGCGGCTTCTGGTTCGTCTAAAATATATAGCCCATCGCTTCCAAAACGGTTTTGAATTAGCGATAAAAAGGCTTCTCCATGAGATAGCTGGTGAAGAGGTTTATTGCCATAGGATTTAACTACACCAATATTCTCTATTGCAGTTGCAACATTGTAAAAGCTTTCTGCTCTTAGAAAAAAGCCATTTTTAGGCAGTTTATGAGTTTTTGAAATTCGTAGATACTCGTGTAAATTTGAGTGGCTATCTTTTGTTGAGAAGTTAAAGTTTACAGTTCCACCTTCGGGATTAAAGCCTTGTGTAATTGCCAGTGCCTCTAGCAGGGTCGATTTACCACTGCCATTTTCACCAATAATAAATGTTACATGTGGATTAAGCATAAGTCTATCAATATTTTTTAAAAAGGGTATTGAGAGTGGATATTGGCTGTAGTCTTCTATTTTTTCACTTTTAAGTGCAACTGATACTAGCATATTTTTACTTGTATCAAGAGATGTTTTCGATTTCTCCTCTTTCTCCTCTTGTAGCAACTCTTTTACCTCTAAAAAAAGCTCTGGATATTTTTGAAGAACCCAATCTTGCTCTAGCATCCACTTTGCATAATCTAAATCAGATGCAAGGGCGTCAATATCGCATCCTTTATACTTTCCAAAAGGTATCTTCATATATTTACCTAATTGCATCTACCATCTAAATAACTTTATTTAGATGTTGTATTTTTATCTACTTTGATTGTTTTTGCATCTTTTGTTATATTTTGCTCACCTTTTTTGGTATCTTTTTGAGTTGAATTACTATCTTTGCTAACTTGAGTCTCTCTTTTTTCTAAAATCTCTATTACCTTTTCAATATACTCTTTAGATACCATTCCTATTTTCATATCTACCACATTACCGTGTTGGTCAAATATAACTAAAAATGGTATTGCCCCTCTCCATCCTGCTCTTTGTGCTAAGTATCTTACAAAGTTCATATTTTCTGATTGTGTGTAGATATTATAATTAATACCTTTTTCTTTTACAAACTCTTTTAACTGCTCTTTGGATGTTCCTTGAACTTCAATAGCATACATTGCTAATTTATCTTTATACTTTTTAGTAAGCTCTATATAGTGTGGTATAGAGTATATACAAGGAGGACAATGTGTTCCCCAAAACTCAACTAAAATAATTTTACCTTTAGAATCTGGTATTGTAATTCCATTTTTTTTACCAATTATTACCGTTGTTTTACCGTTTATATCTTTTAACTCATATTTAGGAGGCACTTTAGTTTGTGCAAAAATTAGAGTTGTAAATATTGTCGCAATAAAAAATATCTTTTTTATCATCATTTTTCCTTTTTAGTTGAATTATAACATAATAACCTAATGTTGTGGATTGTATGTGTATGGTATAATTATAAAAAGGAGATTTATGAAAAAAATTGTAATATCATTATCACTATTGAGCTCAATCTCATTTGCTTCACTCTCTAATAGAGAGATTGCCAATATGTTTATACTAGGTTTCTATGGCTCTAAAGCAACACCCAATACCAAAATATATAAAGATATATGCAGTAGAGGCTTGGGTGGTGTAATACTATTTAAAAAGAGCCCTGTATCTAATAGAGCTTTTAAAAATTTTAATAGTAGTAGCGACTTAAAAGCTTTAACAAAAGGGTTAAAGAGTTGTGGAACAAAGCCTCTAATTGCAGTTGATCAAGAGGGTGGATTGGTTCAAAGAGTCAAATTGACATATAGATATCCAAGAGCCTCTCTTGTTGTAAAGGGTGGCAAAGAGAAAGCAAGGGGTGTATATTTAACAATGGCAAAAGAGTTAAAATCTTTAGGTATAAATTTAAACTTTGCACCAGTTGCTGATTTGGCAATAAACCCTAATAATAAAGTGATATATAAGTGGGGGAGAAGTTATGGAAAGAGTGCTAATACAGTTATAGATTACGATAGAGTATTTATAAATGCTATGCATAAATATAATATCGCAACTTCTCTTAAACACTTTCCAGGGCATGGAAGCTCTCTTGGAGATACGCATAAAGGTTTTGTGGATGTAACAAATCTTTGGCAAAATATAGAGCTTAAGCCATATATGGCACTTAAAAACAATACAGATACAGTTATGGTAGCTCATATTTTTAACAAAAATTATGACCCAGTATATCCAGCATCTCTATCTAAAAAGTGGATAAGTGGAGTTTTAAGAGAGCAGATAGGATATAGGGGTGTAGTTGTTAGCGATGATTTGCAAATGGGGGCAATAAACAAGCATTATAGCTTAAAGAAGCGTATAGAGTTATCTATAAATGCAGGTGTAGATATTATGCTTTTTGCAAACCAACTATCTCCAAAATATAATCTGAAAATTGAGCAATTAGTAGCAATAGTAAGAGAGTTGTTAGCAGAAGGCAAGGTTACACAGATGCAAATTAAAAATGCTAATGCTCGTATAAATCGATTAAAAGAGAAGTTATATAGATGAAAATAGCAGCGCTAGATATTGGTTTAAAGAGAATAGGTGTTGCCTTTTGTCTTGGTTCAAATATTGTAATGCCTCAAAATGCAATAATAAGAAGAGGTAGAAATCAAGCGGCAAGAGATGTTAGCAGTTTGCTTAAAGAGTGGCAAATAGAAAAAGTTGTTGTAGGTTTACCAAAAGGTGGAAATTTTGAAGATGAGATGGAGAGAAGAATTAAACATTTTGTCTCACTATTAGATATAGGTGATATTAAGATAGAGTATATAGATGAGTCATTTAGCTCATACGAAGCAAAAGAGTTAATAAAAGGTGATATCAAACAAAAAAGAGATGGCAGAATAGACTCCATTTCTGCTAAGATAATTTTAGAGAGATATTTGGGGTTTTAAGTCTATTGTCTCAATAAAACACTTTATGTAGATATAAGCCTTGTGGTTGGGCTAGGGTTGTGAAGTGTTTTTGTTTTAACTCTAACTGCTCTTTTAATTTGTTTAAATTTAACTCACCTCTTTCTACCTTTAATGCACCCTCTATCATCAACCTTATTTGGCTTCTTAAATATCCATTTGCAAAAAAGTATATAGCTACAAAAGAGCCTAGTTTTACAACTTTAATCTTATATACTTCTCTAATATCAGAGCTGGTTACTGAGCCCTCTTTTTTGAAATATTTAAAGTTGTGTCTGCCTATATATAAATTTAAGGCTTCTTCTAAGAGTTTTATATTTTTAATATTGTAGTAGCTAATAAATTCAGACTCAAATATATTTGGAGTTGAGGTTTTAATTAAATATCTGTAAACTCTTACTTTTGCACTATATTGAGAGTGAAAAGAGTTATCTACCTCTTTTATATATTTAAACCTTATATAGCCTAATTTTTGATTTAATCTATATTTTAACTCTGATAAACTCCTGTTTTGCCAATACTTTGGTAACTCAAAATCTACTACTTGACCTGTTGCGTGAACGCCTCTGTCGGTTCTTCCACTACCTCTTATTTTGCCAAATATACCTAAAGAGCTTAGAGCTAACTCTATAGTTTCTGCTATACTATTTTTAGTAGTTTTTTGTCTTTGAAAACCATAAAATTTAGAGCCATTATACTCTATAACTGCTTTTACACGCAACTTAATATCTCTTTAGCACTCTATTTTTATATGTAACATATGATATTAAAGACCAAATAACCAAAGTAGCTAGTAGCATATATGGTGTCTCTAATTTTCTAGTTACAATTGCTGGTATATAAATTAACAATACAGATACAACAATATAGATTGATGCTCGACTCTTTTGATATCTTGGGTTGTATATTCCAAAAGATATATACATAAGTAGCAAGAGTATTGGGCTAAGAGATATTAAAATATAGTAGTATAGTTTTCCTCTATTTTTTTGCCAATACTCTTTTGGTTCTACAACCTTTTTATAGAAAAATTTTGAGCTATTAAATAGTTTCATATTCTTAAAATCTACAATGTTAAATCCACTATCTTTATATCTGTAGAGCATACCATTATCTAAATTAAGATAGTTACTACTGTTAGTATCATTTATAACTTTACCACTTTTAGATAACATAAGTTGGGTATTTCCACTGCTATCTTGCGTAAACATTGTTACATTTTTAAATACTCCGTTTTTATTTTCATCTATAAATATATGATATTTTCCAAAGTTTTGACTAAGTTTTTTTGGTAAAATTTTTAATTTTGACTCATAAATCTTTTTATTTCTGTAATTTTTCATCTTTTGTGTTGAATAGGGTGTAATATATATTGCTATAAATACTACTATAGCTGTAAATATAATAGTTGTTGGTAGTAGAATTTTAACAATTTTATTTGGACTATAGCCAACAGAGAATACCCCTATAGCTTCGTTACTCTCTGATATATTAGATAAAGAGTTAATAACAGCACCTAAAAAAGAGAGTGGAAGAGTAGAGAAGATTATATCTGGCAAGACATAGGCATAAAGTAATCCAAAATCTGTAAAATTTAATGTTATTTTAGCTGATAATTTAGAGATATTCACAATATATATAAGTGACATTATTATAAAAAAAGGAATAAATAGAGTTGCAAAACTCTTTATAAAATTGCTTAAAAGGTAGCTTTTAAGTTTAGCCATACATTATTGCCTGTAGTAAAGATACTAGCCACTCTTTATTTAAATATGTAATTAGTGTTCCTAATGCTAAAAATGGAACAAATGGAACCATAGTATCTTTTGCAAACAAAGATGGGACAATTGCTAATATTGCAGATAAAAACATAGCTATAAAAAAGGCAGGGTATCCAAGCAGTGCTGCCATTGTAGCAGCTACTATAATATCTGCCTCTCCAAGTGCATCTCTCTTTGCCAATTTACTAACAATAAAACCTAAAAGAAAAAATCCAACTGCTGCGTATAGTGCATCTAATCCTCTATTTATAAAATTTGGAGCAATAAGAGCAAATATTAAAGCAGCATAATTTAAATTATCTGGAACAGCGTAATACTCTAAATCTATCATAGAGAGTGCCAATAGCATACTAAAACTTAATGCAATAAATGGCAGATACCACACTGCACCTAATTTATAAAAAAGAGCAACCCAAATTAAGCCATTAGCTAATTCTACTAATGGGTATCTAGCAGATATCTTCTCTTTACAAAAAGCACATTTTCCTTTTAGAAATATCCAAGAAAATAGTGGAATATTGTGATACCACTTTAATCTATTCCCACAGCTAGGACAAGCTGATGGAGGAAAAGATATATTTAAATTTTTAGGTATTCTATATATTAATACATTTAAAAATGAGCCAACTGATATACCAAACAAGAAAACAAAAATTCCTATAAAAAGATTATATTCCACCAAACTTCCTCTCTCTCTTTTTAAAATTTTCTATAATTTTATTTAACTCAACTGGCGTAAAATCTGGCCAGAGAGTATCTGTAAACTCTAACTCTGCATAGGCAATTTGCCACAATAGATAGTTAGATAACCTCTTCTCCCCACTTGTTCTAATAAGTAAGTCTATATCGCTATATGGAGTATCTAAATATCTCTCCAAATCCTTTTTAGTAATAATATTACCATTTTTACAAGCTTTGTTTACTGCTCTTAGTAACTCATCTTGCGCTCCATAATTTAGAGCCAAAATTTGAGTTAATTTGCTATTATTTTTTGTAGCATCTTTTGTTTTTGCTATTGTATCTTTTAGCTTCTTTGAAAAAGGCTCTAAATTACCAATTGTATCAAATTTTACACCCTCTTTTTGATAAACCTCTAACTCATTTTTTAAATATCTATCTAAAAGCTTCATCAAAAAATCTACTTCTAACTTAGGGCGTTTCCAATTCTCTGTGCTAAAGGCATATAGAGTTAGAGTCTTTATTTCATCGCTATTAGCACAAAAGGTTGTAATATCTCGAACTACCTCAGCACCCTTTTCATGACCCTTTACTCTTTGCAAACCTCTACTTTTTGCCCACCTGCCGTTACCATCCATTATAATAGCAAGGTGTTTTAACTTATTTTTCAAATATCTACTCCAACTCTTGTGCAAAATCTAAAATATCAAACGATACAGATAGCTTATCTTTTAGTGGTATCTCTTTTTGACTCTTTTTAGTTATACAAGTTATTTTGTTTAAATCGCTTCCAAAGTTATTATCAGCACCCAAAATATTTAGACAAACTCCATCTATCTCTTTACTCTCAAGCATAGATTTTGCACTCTCTAATGCAATTTTTTTATCTTTTTCAGCTTTAAATCCTATAGATATTATACCATCTTTATTTAAACTTTTTAATATATCTAAATTCTCAACCAACTCTAAATTCCACTCTTCTCCAATTTGAGACTTTTTTAACTTTCCATCTTGAGGGAACTTAACCCTGTAATCTGCAACAGCAGCTGCCATAAAGAGGTATGGTTTTTTTTGTATTATATGCATTGCATCAGAGCTATTCATACTAGCTCTGCTCATTTTTCCCTTTTTGGCTACTCTTATGGCATCTACTGTGTATTCATACATATCTTGCGCATCATCAACTTCAAGTGTATATAAATCACTTGGCATACTCTCATCTCTCTTTGTTGTAATAAGGCATACATCAGCACCCCTTAAATAGAGAGCTAGTGATAGTGCATTTGCCATCTTGCCACTTGAGTGATTTCCTATAAATCTAACGCTATCTATTGCCTCTCTTGTTCCTCCACCAGTTACTACAACTCTTCTATCACTCCAAAAATCACTCTTTAAGATACTCTTTAGTGTTGTATAGTATATATCTAGTGGTTTGGCTAATGCGCCATCGCCTTCATCTCCACAAGCTAAAGTCTTTGTTACAGGTTTAACTATCTCTATATCATTTACAGCTAACATCTTTAGAGAGCCTTCTGTGTAGTGGTTGTGCAACATTACTGTATTTGCAGCAGGAGCTATAATTAAATCTTTTTGGTAAGCTAATGCGCACTGCGTTAATATACTATCAGCAATACCTTTTGCAATCTTATTAATTGTATTTGCAGTTGCTGGTGCAATAACAAAGGCATCACTTTTTTGTGGATAATCTATATGGTTTAAATTACTAGCCCAATCTTCACTACTACTTGTTAATACCTTGTTTCTTGTTAAAGCTTCAAAAGTTAAAGGCGATACAAACTTAGTAGCACCATCACTCATTACTACTTTTACATCAGCTCCACTCTTAACAAATAGTCTAACCAATTCACACGCTTTATATGCGGCAATAGAGCCACTAACTCCAACTAATATACTCTTACCACTTAAATCTACTAAATTCATCTATCTACTTTCTAAAAAATTTATTGAAAAATCCATCTACTTGTTTTTGCTTTACTCTTGTAATTGCCAATGAACCACTTGGCACATTTTCGGTAATTGTGCTACCAGCTGCAACCATTGTATTGTCTTCTAGCGTAACGGGTGCAACAAGTTGAGAGTCACTTCCAACAAATACATTTTTACCTATTTTTGTCTTATATTTGGCTTTACCGTCATAGTTACAGGTAATTACTCCTGCTCCTATATTTGTTCCACTATCTATTTCACTATCGCCTAAATAGCTTAAATGCCCAGCTTTTACATCATTAAGAGTAGATTTTTTAACCTCTACAAAGTTGCCTATATGGCTATCTTTAATAGTAGAGTTTGGTCTAATATGTGCCATTGGTCCAATAGAGCTATTTGTGATTTTAGACTCCTCTATAACAGAGTGGGCTTTTATATGAGAATTCTCTATTATGCACTCTCCCTCTATTGCCACTCCATTTTCTAAATTACACTCACCTATAAATTTAGCTTTGCAATCTATATATATACTCTTTGGATTACGCATTATAACACCACTCTCCATTAACTCTTGTTTTATTCTATCTTGCATAAAATCTTGAGCAATAGATAGATGATATTTAGAATTAACACCCATAAACTCATCTTCATCTACAACTATTGGCTCTATCTTTTTACCACTATCAACAGCCATTTTTATAATATCTGTTAAGTAATACTCATTTTGTGCATTTTTATTATCAATCTTGGGAACAAATTCATTTAAAACCTCTCCATTAAAGCAGTAAACACCAGCATTTACACTTTTAATCTTCTCTTGCTCTTTTGTGCAATCTTTCTGCTCTACTATCTCTTTTGCAAAACCATTCTCTATAACAACTCTTCCATATCCTGTTGGGTTATCTAACTCTAAAATTGTCATTGCAATATCACTATTTGTATCTGTTAGCTCTTTTAAGCTATCTGCTTTTACAAGAGGCATATCTCCATTTAAAACTAAAACTTTTTTACTCTTGAACTCTAGCCCCTTTAGTGCCCCTCCAGTTCCAGGAAAGTTCTCTAAATCTTGCTTAACTATATTTAATCCACTATATTCACTCTCTAGTAACTCTTTAACCATATCAAATTTATGACTTAAAACTACAGTTATATTGCTACTTAATTTTAAAGACTCATCTATAATATGAAAAAGCATAGCTTTACCACTAATTGGGTGAAGAACTTTAGGAGTATCAGACTTCATTCTAGTTCCCTTGCCAGCAGCTAAAATTACAATTGATAGAGACATTTATATTCCTTTTGGTAAAATATTGGTAGAATTATAACAAAAATAGTAGGAAATTAGGTGAATTGTAAACATTTTAGTAAGTGTGGCTCTTGTAACTTATATGATATAACTTATGAAGAGGCACTAAAGTATAAAGAGAAGAGTTTAAAGAAGCTACTCTCAAAATTCTATAGCGGGGAGTTTGATATATATAACTCACCTCTATCTAGACATAGAGCAAGAGCAGAGTTTAAGATATGGCACAAGGGAGATAAGTGCTACTACGCTATGACAAATTTAGATAAAAATGGTGTAGAGTTGCTTGATGAGTGCCCAAAAGTTATAGAGCCAATACAAAGAGTATATTTAAAATTACTAGAGAGTATAAATAGCTCAAATAGATTAAAAGGTAAACTATTCTCTATGGAATTTTTGGCAGGATTAAGTGGTGAAGTTTTAGTAACTTTAATTTATCATAAAAAGCTAGATGAAATATGGGAAGCAGAAGCACTTAAACTGCAAGAGAAGTTAAATATATCTATAATAGGCAGAAGCCGTAAGCAAAAGGTTGTTTTGGGTAGAGATTATATTGTAGAGAAGTTAAATATAAATAATAAAGAGTATAGTTATAAATATTTTGAGGGTGGCTTTACTCAGCCAAATCCATATATCAATAAAAATATGATAGAGTGGGCTATTGGCAATGTAAAAGAAAACGGTGGAGACTTTTTAGAAGCTTATTGTGGTTTAGGTAACTTTACCCTACCTTTGAGTCAATACTTTAACAAGGTATTAGCAACAGAGATTAGCTCTACATCTATTAAAGCAGCAAAAGAGAATTGCAAATTAAATGGTATAGAAAATATCGAATTTATTCGCTTAAATGCACAAGAGACTGCTGAAGCATTAAAAAGAGAACGAGAGTTTAGGAGATTAAGAGATATAGACTTAAATAGCTATAACTTTAGCACTATATTAGTCGATCCTCCTCGTGCCGGATTAGATGAAGCATCATTAGAGTTGGTAAAAAGTTTTGATAATATTTTATATATATCATGTAATCCAGATACTCTAGCTAGAGATTTAGAAGAGCTTACAAAAACACACAAAGTAGAAAAAGCAGCACTCTTTGATCAATTTCCATATACTCATCATATTGAGAGTGGAGTCTATTTAAAAAGGAAAATAGTTGGAGCATAAGTGGATATCGCCATTAAGGCAAAAAAATGAGTTTATCTTTAACCCAAGCAGTAGAGATTTTAGCGTAGAGGAAGTTCCACTGTATGAATTTAGTGGAGAGGGGGAGCACTTAATACTAAAGGTTCGTAAAAAGAGTTTGACTACATGGGATATGCTAAATATTTTAAGTAGCTATTTAGGTATTGCCAAAAGAGAGTTTGGCTATGCAGGTTTAAAAGATAAATATGCAATTACAACTCAATATATCTCTTTGCCAAAAAAATATAAAGATAAAATTGAGAGTTTTGAGCACCCAGAAATTAAGATAATGCAAAGTTTTATACACAATAATAAAATAAGAGTAGGGCACTTAAAGGGTAATAGGTTTTGGCTACGCTTTAAAAAGGTTTTAGGTGGTAATTTAACAAAGATAGAATCTGTATTGGATTGGATAGAAAAAAATGGAGTGCCAAACTACTTTGGAGTGCAACGATTTGGAAATAATGGAGATAACTATCTTGAGGGTAAAGCTATTGTTGATGGTAAGTTAAACATAAGAGATAGAAAAAAACGGGAATTTCTAATAGGCTCTTATCAGAGTTATCTTTTTAATAATTGGTTATCTAAAAGGGTAGAGCTTAGTATGCTTTTAGAGAGCTTTAAGCCATATGAGGTAGAAGAGATATTAAATATCTCTAAAGGCTCTCTAAAGGAGTTAGAAAAACAAAAACACTTCTTTAAGATACTAGAAGGAGACCTCTTTATGCACTACCCATACGGCAAAGTTTTTTATGAAGATTTAGAAGTAGCAACAAAAAGGTTTGTTGAAAAAGATATATCTCCAACAGGGCTGATTGCGGGTAAAAAGGTAAAAAGAGCAACTAGCGTTGCATATGATGAGTTAGAATCTAGGTATGATGTTGAGATAAAAGAGAGTGGTAGTAGAAGATATGCTTGGATTTTTCCTGAAATTTTAGATAGAAAATATATACCAGATAAGGCATGGTATGAGTTATCTTTCTATCTGCCAAAAGGCTCATACGCAACTGTTTTGGTAGATATATTAAAGGGAGAGAGTATTGGAAGATAATTTAGATGAGTTGATATTATGTAATAAATGTAACACACTCCATAAAAAGGTAAAACTACCAAAAGGTGGCAAGGCAAAGTGTAAGGAGTGTGGTAACTTAATGTATAGAAACATTAATGATGCATTTAATAAAGGAGTTGCATTTTCAATTACAGCTCTAATTTTATACATAATTGCAGCTATCTTTCCAATTATAGAGGTTAATATTGGTGGAGTAAAAAATTCACTTACAATTCCAGATATGATATTTACACTCTTTAGTGAAGGTTTTTTTGTAGTTGGTTCTATTGTTACAGTTGTGTTGGTAATCTCACCATTAAGTGTAATTCTTTCATATATAATATTGGCAATTTTGGCTAAAATAAAGAGATTTAAAGAGGTATCCAGACATATAGTATCATTTTTGGTAGTAAGTAGAGATTGGGAGATGATAGATATATTCGCTATTAGTATTTTAGTTGCTTTAGTTAAACTTATAGGATATGCTGAGGTTAGTTTTGGAGTCTCGTCTGTTGCTTTGGTTCTATTTGTAATGTTTGATATACTCTTTTTAAAAAATATTAAACCTATAGAGATATGGACACACTTCACTAGGAGTTATAGTGAAAAAAGATAAATATATCAGTTGCCCCTTTTGTGGTAGCGTAAACTATAATGATGATGGAGATATATATTGTCGTGTATGTAAAAACAAAATTGGTCACTCTAAAGAGGTAAGTTTTTCAACATCTTGGGCTCTCTTAATTACAGCAATAATTTTTTATATAATTGCAAATATATACCCT
>JALSPE010000072.1 GCA_026986085.1 Campylobacteraceae bacterium
TATATTTATCGTGTCATTGGTTATCGCATTTTTAATTAATAGAGTAAGGTCAAATTAGTTGTAATATACCAACACTTAAACTTTTAGAATATTAATTGGTATAGTAATAAATTAATAATTACTAACATTGTAAAAAATATCATAATTAAATTTTATTATAAATAAGTTATAGAGAAATAAATATGTAATTAAACTTGTAGTATAGATGTATTATAAAAATAGATATTAGCCCCTGTTGGGACTAATAGGTATTAATTAGTGGCTAACATTTCTACAGTTAACTGTTTGCCAAGTATAGTAACCGTTAGATACTTTAACTCTTTTAGTTACTGTGCTGTATCTTGGTGGTGTTTTAAGTTGAACAGTTCTAGCTGGTTCAACAACTGTTTTAACTTGAACAGTTCTGTATTGTGCTGGAATTGGCACTTTAACAGTTTCTGCTGGTTTTACAAGAACTTTTTTAGTTACAGTTTTGTATTGTGCTGGAATTGCCACTCTTTTTGTTGTTGGAGGAGTTACCATAACTCTTTTAGTTACAGTTTTATATTTAGCTGGAACTTTTACAAGACAGTTGATATCTGTAACTCTACCACCTACTGCATTAATAGAACTTCTACTTGATGCACTAAGACCACTACCTCTTCTCCACTCAGTTGTTGCAGGAGATACTAAAACTCTTTTAGTTACAGTTTTGTATTGT
Organism: Campylobacteraceae bacterium; assembly: GCA_026986085.1. Taxonomy (GTDB): domain Bacteria; phylum Campylobacterota; class Campylobacteria; order Campylobacterales; family Sulfurovaceae; genus JAADEQ01. Next base: position 701 of record JALSPE010000072.1, read on the forward strand.
GCTGGAACTGGAATTAATTTATAACTCTCAGGTTTAACTAAAACTCTCTCAGTTACAGTTTTATATACTGGTGGCTTACAAATTAATTTATAACCTGGCTCTCTAACTAATTTTTTCTCAGTTTTATAACCATATTTTGGAGGAATAACTTTTAATTTTGCTCCACCTTCATCAACTACAACTTTTTCAGTTTTTGTAGCATATTTAGGTTTGATATATACTTTTGCATAACACTCACCTGGTCTTGCATTTGGCGGATATAAACCTAAATCTGCTGGTGCTGCTGCTTTAACTGTTGCAGAACCTGTTGATACGCTTACTTTACTTCCTGAAGCTGCCGCTTGTTGTGTACATCCACTAAAACCTAATGCAAATGCTGCAGTAGCTGCTAGTAAAATGCCATTTTTCGATAATTTCATCATCTTCTCCTTGTTTTTCAACTAATTAAAGTTGTTTGTGTTTTCTTAAAGTAAGTATCTCCTGATAACCTACCCCAATAGATAACACTTTACCTATTGGGGTAGGTTAAACAAGAACTTACTTAAACTCTAAAAGCCATAGTGTAATAGTAATACAAATATTTCATATTACCATATAAATATTTCATTTTGTCATATTTTTAAAATATAAAAAATACAAAACTTCAACTGTTATGATATACAAAAAAAGATTAAATGTCAATAGTATTAAAGATAATTATGGTGGCCACGACAGGACTTGAACCTGTGACCACTACCATGTCAAGGTAGTGCTCTACCAACTGAGCTACGCGACCAATTAATAGTTAAAATTATACTAAAAATATACTTTAACTATTAAAAATATAGGTATATTCTACATAAAATATACCTATTATAAAGGGATGGAGTTGTTATTTTAACTAATTAAAAGTTACTTAATCTATTGTAAACGGTATTGTTAAAAGCAAATCAGCTATAAAAATTTTGCTAACTCTACCACCAAATTTATATTTTCCTTCATCGAATTCCATATACAACTCCTCACCACTCTTTGGAAATACTGGAGTAACATCTTTTACTTTCTCTTCGCTATGAGCTTTTACAAAAGATGCCATAATACCTGTGCCACAAGCTAGTGTTTCATCCTCTACGCCCCTCTCATAGGTTCTTACACGCATAAAATTATCATCTACAAAATATACATTTACATTTGCATCATACTTCTTTCTAAGCTCTCTTGCCTCTTCTAGTGAAAAATCTTCAATTTTTTCAAGCTGTGTTACCAAATGTGGCACTCCAGTATCAATTAACCACCAATTTTTATCAAATTCCACGATTTCTCTATTTTTTATATTTGGCTCTAGCATATCTGTAACTACATAATCTCCATTTACAGTTGCTCTAATTACTCCAGCTCCTGTTAGAAACTCTGCTGTTGAGTTTATACTTATACCATGCTCTATTGCATAGTGGGCTACGGCTCTTGTTGCATTTCCGCACATTTTAGCTTCACTTCCGTCACTATTGTAAAATTCCCATTCAAAATCATAATCTTTGTGTGGAACCAAAACCACCATGCCATCAGCCCCAACACCTTCGTGTCTATTACATAAAAGTTTTGCCAACTCCCCACGACTCTTTTTTTGGCTATCGTGATAGATTATAAAATCATTTCCACTTGCGTTATATTTAGTCACTTCCATTTAAAATCTCCTCTTTTACTCTTTCGCACTCTCTTTGAAGATGTGCTAAATCTTTGCTATTATCTATTAGGTGGGTTGCTCTTTCTCTTTTACTATCTATTGGTATTTGTGCATTAATTCTATCTAAAGCCTCTTTTTTGCTAAAGCCTTCTCGTTTTATTAATCTATCTAGCTGTATCTCTTTTGGAGTATATACAACTAAGACTCTATCTATATTATAAGAGCCCTCTCTCTCGAAAAAGAGAGGGATATCTATAAAGTAGGGTTTATTAAAGCTCTCTTGTTTTTTTGCTTCACTTAAAATTTGTTCTCTTATCTTTGGATGCACAATCTCTTCTAATATTAGGCGTTTTTGGATATTTGCAAAAATTAAGCTACCTAGAGCTTTTCTATCTACTTTGCCATCTTTAATATATTCACTTCCAAAAGCATTCTCAATCTCTTTAGATTGATTGTCTAATACACTATGAGCAATTTTATCGGCATCTATAACCCTAAAACCATATAATTGCATAAGTGCCGTTACAGTGCTTTTGCCACTAGCTATACCACCTGTTAAGACAATAGCATTTTTTAGCATTATCTTTTAATTAACCCTAAATAGTCTCTATTTACAAATGTTGGTGTTACAAAAGATGCAATAGCAATATCACTATTGTAGTATGCAAAACCATCTGTAAGGTCTGCTCTTTGCAAGTTAATATCTGCTGTTGGATGATAAAATCTACTTGCCAACATTAGATACTCGCTTGTTACTCCATCATCTGTTAAGGCTCTCTCGAATCTGTATGGCATAACAATTGGATATATTGCACCTGCAATTTTGAACTCTTTTTTTGCATCTTCTACTTTTGTAATAATATTACTCATCTCTATTGAAACAACACCTTTTGCATCTAAAAGCTTTGTAAGCTCTATCCAAAACTCTCTACTATTTGTATATTTTGGCGTTGAAACAATAGCAATATCAAACTTTTTAGCTCCAAGAGCTTTTAATTTTGCTACCGTGTCGATATCATCAATATGAGTTACCTCATCTATTGCTCCATACTTCTCTAACTCTCTGCCAACTCTTTTTGCTCCATTTATTACCAAAACTCTCTTTGGTTGAGCGTGGGTATTAAAAGGTATATGTGTAAGCATTTCGCTCTTTATAAAATCTAAATTTTCCATATTTTGTTCCTAACTTTTAAATATTATAGTAGCTACTATAATCAAAAAATATAAAAGTAATCTAAAAATTGTGATTAGAGTATCTTTATCTCCTCTTTTAGTAACACTCCAAACTTCTCTTTTACTCTCTCTTTTGCCATCTCTATTAGAGTAATAGCATCTTTATAACTGCCATCGCCTAAATTTACTAAAAAGTTTGCATGAACTTCACTCCAAGCCATACCACCAACTCTTTTGCCCTTTAATCCAACTGCTTCTATTAACCTACCTGCATAATCACCCTCTGGGTTTTTAAATGCACTACCAGCACTTGGCTCTTTTGGCTGATTATCTCTTAATTTAAGCAATTCATCTTTTAACTCTTGATTATATCCATACTCAACTTTAAATCTTACCCTAGTAGCCACTCCACCTAAATTTGCAAATCTATATCCATACTCAATATTCTCTTTTTTAATCCATTTGCCATTAATCTCTACAGATTCAACCAAATTAAATATCTCATAACTTTTAACTCCTGCATTCATAGCCAACATTCCCCCAATTGTTCCAGGGAGTTTAGATACAAATTCAAACCCAGCCAAATTATTTTTTTTTGCGAAACTAAGCAACCTGCCTGTCTTTAAGGCACAACCTAGCTCCAGAGTATTGCCATCTATCTTTGCATAATCATAACTCTTGCCAAGTATCATAAGTTTTGGTGGATTATCCGACAATAAAAGGTTATTTGCTCCACCTATTAGATAGTAATCTTTTGGTATATCATCTCCTGCTTCGATTACTTTAACATTTAGGGTTGGTCCTATTTTTATACTGCTATATCTGCTAAAATCTATAACTCTACTACTCAATATCGCAACCTCTTATGTATCTTAAAAATATTAAAGCACCAGTAACTACTAATATTAAATTGCCTCCAATATCGTGTATGTAGTAGAAGTATTCTGAGCCATACCTCTTTACAACAACAGCTACAATATATAATCTAAATATATTTACTACAAAAAATATAGCAGCAGATGCTAATATCCATATAACTTTTCTTTTTAAACTACACGAAAAGGCTATAATTGCAGCAGATATCATTAAAAATGGAATTAAGCCGTTACACTCGGGGGTAATTACAACTTTGTAGTGTGGATTAATAATAATATCATAGCCAATTATAGGAGAGTCTAAAAGTGCATCTAGTATTGGCATAATTATAGAGCGTAATTGTGAATCTAAATACTCTCCAATAGGCGAGAGCGACCAAAATCTACCCCAATAAAACAGTCCAAATAGAATTAAAAGCCATATAGGAAATGCAATTAAAAATCTATTAGAAGCATCAAGCTTTCTATATTTATCAATTATTGACAACCTACACACTCCATACTTCTATCTTCTGTATAGTTTTGCTCTTCAAGGGCTTCTGGAGATTGTGAGCGTAAATAGTATGTTGATTTAAGTCCCAATTTCCACCCTAACATATATATATCATTTAGATACTTTCCACTAGCTTTATCCAGACGAATAAATATATTTAAGCTCTGTCCTTGGTCTATCCACTTTTGCCTAATTGCACCAGCTTTAATTATTACTCTTTGGTCTAAGTCGTAACTGCTTACATAGTAACTCCATGTATCTGCACTCAAATTTGGTGCAGTTACTGGTATCTCTCCACTTAAATTAACTTCATACCATTTTCTTTTAAATATTGGCTCTATTGCCTGAGTTGTTCCTGTTAGTATTGATATAGAGCTAGTTGGTGCAACAGCCATCAAGTAGCCATTTCTCATACCATCTTTTTTAACTTTCTCTTTTAGGGATGCCCAGTCGTAGTGATAACCAAAAATTCCACCTCTATTTACTAATTTACAAGCCTCTTCATTTGCTTTATCTATAGGAAATAACCCTTTTTGCCAATCTGAACCCTCATATTGAGGATAACTGCTCTTCTCTAGGGCTATATCACTAGAGGCTTTAATTGCATTATAGCTAACAGCTTCCATAACTTCATCTATCTTTCTAAAGTGCTCATCGCTACCCCACTCAATCTTGGCTTCAGCCAACATTTGAGCCTCGCCCATTACGCCAAGTCCAATAGCTCTTGTTTTTAGGTTTGTCTTTTTGACTTTCTCTAATGGATAGAAGTTTAAGTCAATCACATTGTCAAGCATTCTTATTGCAACTGGCACGACTCTTTCTATATCTTCTCGAGTATTTATTTTAGATAGATTAATTGAAGCAAGGTTGCATACAGCAGTATCTCCATCTACCATCTCTTTATCAACTATATATATATCTTTCCCATCTATCCTATCAAGTGCAGTTATTTTTTTTGCCTTTTTGACAATGCCACTATCAACCTCTACACTCTCTTCTTCTTCATATAGTTTTATGCTTCCATCAACAAACTTTACACGAATTTTATAGTGGTTTGGGTTGGTATTTTGAAAAATCTCGGTGCATAAATTAGAACTTCTAATTACTCCTGAGTGCCTATTTGGGTTTGCTCTATTTGCATTATCTTTAAAGCAAAGAAAAGGATTACCTGTTTCGAAATAGTTTCTTAGCACCTCTTTCCATAAATCCTTGGCTGATACAAGCTCTTTTGTTAAATCTTCTCTTCTCTCATACTCTTCATACTTCTTTTTAAAATCATCCCCATAAAGCTCAGCTAAATCTGTAACTTCGTATGGGTCAAATAGAGTCCACATCTCATTATTTTCAACTCTTTGCATAAATAAGTCATTTATCCAAAGAGCAGGAAATAGGTCATGAGCACGGCGACGCTCTTCACCTGAATTCTTTTTAAGCTCTAAAAAGTCTCTTATATCTATATGCCAAGGCTCTATATATACTGCAATTGCTCCTTTTCTTGTGCCTAATTGATCTACTGCTATTGCTACATCATTTGCTATCTTTAAAAATGGCACAATACCACCAGCTGCGTGTTTGTGTCCATCGATATAGCTTCCCATACCACGAACTAAGCTCCAATCCCAGCCTATACCACCACCAAACTTACTTAAAAGTGCCATCTCTTTATATGCATCAAAGATACCCTCTATATTATCGGGAGTTGAACCTATATAACAACTGCTTAATTGGTGCCTTGTTGTTCGAGCATTACTTAGTGTTGGTGTTGCTGCCATAACTTCAAATTTACTTAAAATATCATAAAACCTTTTTGCCCATGTTTGAGAGTCAAACTCATTTTGAGCTAAGAACATTGCAACACCCATAAACATATGTTGTGGCAACTCTATTGGCTTACCACTGCTATCTTTAAGCAGATATCTATCATATAGCGTCTTTAATCCAAGATATGTAAATTGTAAATCTCTCTCTGGCTTTATATACTCATTTAAATCATCTAAATCATACTTTTGTTTAAGACCAGGTAAAATTCGCCCCTCTTCTTCTCCTCTTTCAAAATAGTCTCTAAGGTGTGGATAGCCTGTAAAACCAGATACTGTATGGTATATATCGTATAGAAATAGTCTTGCTGCTACAAAAGTCCAATTTGGTCTATCTATATCTATTTTATCAACTGCTGTTTTGATTAGTGTTTCTTGAATCTCTTGGGTTGTTATCATATCTCTAAAGAGAAGTTTTGCATCAACTTCTAATTCACTCTGATTAACCCCTTTTAAGCCCTCAGTAGCCGCTGAGGTATATTTTTGAATTTTAGTTACATCTAGGGACTCTACTCTTCCATTTCTTTTTACAACTCTTATCATAATATATGCTCTCCATTATTTATATACTAAATTTTTACCTTATTATACTAATATATTTTTAAGAGTCGTGAAAAAATCTACTATTTTAAAATAGTCTAAATTCTAATTACACCTATAAAACGGAACTATTAAGCTATTTATGTGTAACAAAAAGTAACAAATAATTTTTTTTTACATAAAAAAATATTAATTAATATAATAAATATTTTTTTTTATATCCATTTTATGGTAAACCTCTCTAAAATGCCCTTTTTATGGTATATTTTGCTACTTGATTTATAAATATAATAGTGCTAATATATCAAAACAATTACTAAATACAAACAAACAGGAGCATTTATGAAAAAGTCAGTGTTAATTAATGAAGTGTCAGAAAAGACAGGTCTATCAAGAGCAGAGACAGAGGTGGTGGTAAATACAATGCTAGATACAATTACAGATTGTTTAAAAAATAGAGAATCTGTTTCATTTTTAGGTTTTGGTTCATTTGAGCCGGTTAAAAAGAATGCAAGAGAGATATATATTCCTGGGACAACTACTAAAGTTCAAGTAGCAGAGAAGTATGGTGTTCGTTTTAAGCCTGGTAAAACTTTAAAAAAGCAAATTCAAGATTAACTAACTCTACTAAATTATAGTTTCAAAGTTTGGACAGTGCTTTGAGCTATAACTACAATTTAGCACTTATTGTGCTAAAATTTCTCTTTTATTATCTACTTTTAGGTAAAATTTCTAAAATTTTTTTATTATAAGGATTATAAGTGAATTTAAATGTTGAAAAGTTAGACTCTTCTAACTATAAAGTTACTGCCACTATTGAGAATAGTGATATAGAGAGTAAATTGGAAAAAGTTGCCAAGGAGGCAAGTAAAACAGTTAAAGTTGATGGTTTTAGAAAAGGTAAAGTTCCTGTTGCTGTTGTAAAAAAGATGTATGGTGATAAACTTAAAGAGGATGCTGAAGGAGAAGCTATAAGAGAAGTTTTAGAAGCTGCATATAAAGAGGCTGATATTAAAATTGAAGATGTAATAGGTAACCCGATTTTTGAAAAGTTTGAAGATAAAGGCGATACAAAAGAGATGGAAATTGTAATCTCTTTAAGACCAAATATCGATTTAGGCGATTATAGCGATATTACTCCAGATTTTAAAAAACCAGAAGCTACTGATGAAGAGATTCAAGAGGAGATTGACAATATAGCTTCAAGATTTGCAAAAGCTAAGAGTATAGAAGAGGATAGAGCTTTAGAGAATGGTGATATTGCACTATTTGACTTTAAAGGTATTTTAGATGGCGAAGCTTTCGAGGGTGGAAGTGCTCAAAATTACGAATTGCTAATTGGCTCTAACCAATTTATACCAGGCTTTGAAGAGCAAATGGTAGGTATGAAAAAGGGTGAAGAGAAAACTATTAAAGTTACATTCCCAGATGATTACCAAGCAGAGAATCTAAAGGGCAAAGAGGTAGATTTTGAGTTAAAACTTCACGATATTAAAAAAGACCAAAAGCCAGAAATCGATGATGAATTGGCTAAAAAAGCTTTAGCAAAAGAGGATGCCACTCTTGAAGAGTTGAAAGAACATGCTAAAAAGATTGTAGAAGATAATAAAGTAAGAAAAGTTTACGAAGATGAGCTTAAACCAAAAATTTTAGAGAATATTATAGAGAAGTATGATGTTGATTTACCAAAAAATATTGTTGAACAAGAGATAGATAACTTAACAAACCAAAAAGCTCAAACTTTAAGCGAAGATGAGATTAAAGAGATTAGAGAGTCTAAAGAGAAATTGGATGAGTTAAGAGATAGCGTAAGAGAAGATGCAACTAAGAGTGTAAAAGCTACATTTATTGTAGATGCTCTTGCAAAAGCAGAAGATATCGAAGTTAGCGATGGCGAAATTAGTCAAGTTTTATATTATGAAGCATTAATGAATGGGCAAGACCCACAAGAGTTAATTCAATATTATCAAACAAATAACCTTATACCTGTTGTTAAGATGGGAATGATGGAGGATAAGCTATTTGCTAAACTTCTTGGTCTTTATGAAGATGAAGAGGCTAACGAGGAGGATAAGTAGGAGGTATTATTCTTCCTTTTTCTCTACTAGTTAAACAATCTACACTAAATATACCAAATACTATTTAAATCATCAACTTAATTTTGATATAATAGCCTTTAATTTATAAAATTTAAGGATTAATTATATGTATATTCCATATGTTATTGAACAAACAGGTCGCGGTGAGAGAAGTTACGATATCTACTCAAGATTATTAAAAGATAGAATTATTATGTTAAGTGGAGAGATAAATGACTCTGTTGCATCTTCTATTGTTTCTCAACTACTATTTTTAGAGGCACAAGACCCAGATAAAGATATCTACTTTTATATTAACTCTCCAGGTGGGGTAATTACGAGTGGATTTAGTATTTATGATACAATGAATTATATTAAGCCAGATATTCATACAATATGTATAGGTCAAGCCGCATCTATGGGTGCATTTTTGCTAAGTAGTGGAACAAAGGGAAAGAGATATGCTCTTCCAAATGCTAGAATTATGATACATCAACCACTTGGTGGTGCTCAAGGTCAAGCAACAGATATTGCAATACAGGCTCAAGAGATTTTAAGAATGAAAGAGCAGTTAAATAAGATAATGGCTGCAAATTGTGGGATAACACCTAAAAAAATAGAAAAAGATACAGAGAGAGATAACTTTATGAGTTCAAAAGAGGCTGTAGAGTATGGTCTTATTGATGAGGTTTTAGAAAAGAGTTTGTAAGATGATAAGAGATATTGTAATCTATCCGGATAAAAAATTAAAAGAGAAATCTAAAGAGGTTGAAGAGTTTAATGAAGAGCTTCATCAACTTTTAGATGATATGTATGAGACAATGGTAGCAAAAAATGGCGTAGGTTTAGCAGCTATTCAAGTTGCTGTTGCACTTAGAGTATTGATTATAAATATTCCACAAGAAGATAATGATGGAGCACAACCAAAAGAGAATACCCTAGAGGTTATAAATCCTGTTTTTTTAGAGATGGATGGAAGCACAAAGTTTCAAGAGGGTTGTCTGTCGGTTCCTGGATATTATGAAGATGTAAATAGATACAAATCTATAAAGTTAAAGTATCAAGATAGATATGGAAAAGAGCATATAATAGAAGATGATGACTTTTTAGCAATAGCGCTTCAACATGAAATTGACCATTTAGATGGAAAAGTTTTTATAGAGAAGCTATCTATAATAAAGAGAAAAAAGTTTGAAAAAGAGTGGAAGAAAAAGCAGAAAAAATAAAAAAGAGTTAAAAAAATGTTTCAATTTGAAAATAGTTCCATAATTTGGGTATTTTTATGATATACTTTTAAAGATAAAGTTACATATGGAGAATATTATGGAATATAACAGTGAAACAAAAAAGAGAAAAAAAGGCTCTAAATCAAGCTCTAGCGAAGTATCTTCTACAATTGAGATGGCAAAAAAGCTTGGAATTACTAAGAGTAAAGATAAATCAAAAGAAGAAAAACATAATAATGACATTTTAAGATTAGAATCCCTTTTAGATAAAAAAGAGTCCAAAAAGAAGAAAAAGAGTAAAAAATCTAATAAAAAAGTAAAAAAAGATAAAAATAGTGTTGTTAAGTTAGATAGTGATGATTTAACAAGATTAGTAGAACTTCTATTAGATAACAGTAACAAAGAGTTAGTGCAAAAAATAGTAAAAGAGAAGCTATGTATAGATGAAAGTGGGAATAGAAGCAGAGATAAAAAAGTTCAAGAGTTTTTAGATTATATTGAAGATGATAGTTTAGAATCATCAGATGAGAATAGAGCTAATACTCCTGATTCCATAGAAAATTTAAACAATACAAATGAGAATAAGCAAGAAGAGTCTTTAATTGATGATAGTGAATTAGAGGCACTTATCCAAGCTAGTAGAAAAGAGGTTGAAGAAGAGTTTGCGAGAAAAAAGGCCCAAGAAGAGCAAAAAGAGTTAGCTAGAAGAAGAGAAGAAGAGGAGCAAAGAGCAAAAGAGCCTGTCACTAAAGATAATTTAGACAAAGAGGGTATTGATAGTCCCAAAGAAGATGTGTCAAATTTAACTCAAGAGCAAAATAATATAAAAGAGGTAGCTACAAGCAGCAGTGAAATTGCAGAATTAAACTCTATAATATCTGAAAATAGAGTAATAAGTGAAAATAGCAAAGAAGATAATCAAAATTTAAAAGATGACGAGCTTCAAAAAAGCCAAGAGTTTAATGAAGAGGAAAAAATTGAACTTGAAGCTACTAAAGAAGAAGCATCCACTCAAAAGCCTGAAGAAAGTAAAGAGGAGACAAGTAGTGAAAATGCTGAACTTTTAGCAATATTAGAGGGTGTTGATAGTAGCGATAACAAAGAAGAGAAACAAAAGTTAAATTTAAAAGATGAAGAGCTCCAAAAAAGCCAAGAGTTTAATGAAGAGGAACAAATTGAACTTGAAGCTACTAAAGAAGAAGCATCCACTCAAAAGCCTGAAGAAAGTAAAGAGGAGACAAGTAGTGAAAATGCTGAACTTTTAGCAATATTAGAGGGTATTGATAGTAACGATAGCAAAGAAGAGGATACTCTTAAAGAGAGTGAAGAGGTAGATAGTTCAGAGTTACTCTCTTTAATGGGAACTTATGAGGGCAAGGAGAAAGAGGTTGTTAGTAGCAAAAAAAATGAAAAAGATAATAGTATAGATAAAGATACAGAAGAGTTATTAAGTTTAATTCAAAGCGATGATGATAAGAGTATAAATGAAGAAGAACTTGATAATGCAATAGTAGATGATAGTAGCATATCAACTAAAGAGGTTTTTATTGGGGATAGTTACAACGAGTCATCAAAATATTTTGATGATGAAGATGAAGAGATAGAGAAG